>NZ_JBFAUH010000002.1:0-180641 GCF_040679095.1 Streptomyces sp. NPDC052496 | reverse complement strand
CGCCAAGCCCCGCCGCACCCGCAAGACGGCTGCTGCGAAGGCTGAGGCGGCCCCGGCCGCCGAGGCGGGTGCCGCTGCGGACGAGGCTCCGGCCAAGCCGCGCCGTACCCGCAAGACGGCCGCCAAGAAGGCCGCGGCGGAGGCCCCGGCCGAGGGCTGATCCCGAAGGCTGAGCCCGGACGCACGACGGCCCGGTTCCCGCGCACGCGGGGGCCGGGCCGTCGGCGTGTGCGCCCGCGCGCATCGGTGCCGCGCGCCCCGGATAGCCTCGTGCCATGAGCAGGCCGCCGACCCTCACCTTGCCCTCGTGCGCCCGCGCGCGCCGACTCGTCACCGAGCGCGGCGAGTTCGCCGTCCACGATGCCCGGCCCGACGGGACGCCGGCCGGGACGGCGCTGCTCGTGCCCGGGTTCACCGGCAGCAAGGAGGACTTCATCGCCCTCCTGGCCCCGCTGGCCGCCGCGGGCTTCCGGGTGGTGGCCGTGGACGGCCGCGGCCAGCACGAGTCACCCGGCCCGCACGACGAAACCGCTTACGCGCAGGGCGAGTTGGCGCAGGACATCATCGCCCAGGCGCGCGCCCTGGGCGACGGCCCGGTGCACCTCCTGGGCCACTCCCTCGGCGGTCTGCTCACCCGCGCCGCCGTCCTGCGCGACCCCACGGCCTTCCGTTCCGTGACCGTCGTGAGTTCGGGTCCGGCCGCCATCGCCGCACCCCAGCAGGCCCGTGTACGGATGCTCATCGACGCCCTCGGGACGCTGGACATGCAGGCGGTGTGGCTGGCCATGCGCGAGCTGGACCCGCCGGAGGCGGAGGACGCGAGCACTCCGCCGGAGATCGGCGCCTTCCTCCACCAGCGCTGGATGAACACCGTTCCGCAGCAGCTGATCGCCACCGGGCGGCAGATGGTCTCGGAACCGGACCGGGTGGCGGAGCTGGCCGCCGTACCGCTGCCCAAGCACGTCGTGTCGGGCGTCGTGGACTACGCCTGGCCGGTGCCGGAGATGGACGCGATGGCCGGGCGGCTGGGGGCCCGGCGGACGGTCGTCGAGGGCGCGGAGCACTCCCCCAACGTGGAGCGGCCGGCCGAGACGGCGGCGGCGGTCGCGGAGTTCTGGCACGGCACCCACCGGGCGGGGTCCGAGCCCGGCCGCTAACACTGCGCCTGTACGTGCTCCCAGAAGCCGTCCCGCAGCGCCCGCCGCAGGTCGGCGTGCCCGCGCAGCGAGTGGTGCAGCAGCGCTTCGGCGGCCGTCAGCAGCTCCTGGTCGACGGCGCCCGGCAGGTACGGGTGGCCGGGCAGCAGCTCGGTGACCCAGGGGACGCCGCGTTCGCCCAGCCAGCGCGCGGCGACCCGGGCGCCGACGAAGCGCACGTCGTCGCGCGCGGGCGGCGTGCCGCCGCTGCCGGTGCCGTCGGCCGCCGCGTCCCCGTGGTCCTGGGCGACGGCGACCCGCCGGGTCACGTACGGCTTGCAGAACTCCAGGTCGAAGGTGCGCTGGCTGTCGACCTCCCACAGCAGCGGCTCGGCCTGGTTGCGCCCGCCGACGGCCTCGATGCCCCACAGGTGCACCCGGGCGCCGTAGCCCTGCGCGGCCTCCACCGCGGAGACCAGGTCCTCGTCGCCGCCGATGAGGACCGCGTCGCTGATCGCCCGGTGCCGGGCCAGTGACTCCAGGTCGGAGCGGATCAGCGAGTCGACGCCCTTCTGCTGGTTGTTGGCGTTGAGGTTGCCGAGCCGGACCTTGACGTCCGGCAGCTCGGCGACGCGCTGCTGCTCCGCGGTGTGGATGCGGCGCCGGGCGCCGTCGTACCAGTACACGCGCAGCAGCCGGCTGTCCGGGAAGATCATGCGGGCCTTGTCGATGAACGCCTCGATGAGCCCCTCGGCGTCCAGCTCGAAGGCCCTGCGGTCCTCGGTGCCGGCGACCAGTCGGCCGGCGGCCGCGTACACATAGCCCGCGTCGACGAAGGCCGCATGGGTGGACGGGGTGGTGGCGACCTCGGCGAGCACCCGGGTGAGCAGCTCGTTGGTGCGCTCGATACCCGCGAGTACGGCGGCGAGGTCGGGTGAGGGGCCGGTGGGCCGGGCGTCGTCGTTCATACGGGCCCATTGTCCGGCCGGTCACTCAGCGCGCACAACCGCTCTCAGTACCCGCCAGTATTTAGACGACCGAAAATTTTCTTTAGCGTAGGGAATGATTGCAGGGAGCATGTCGTTGTACCCACTGGGAACGCAGGGCACCGACGCCCCGCGAGTACCCCGTACAACAGCAAAGTTCTCCGCAGGAGGATCAGACGAAGGGAGAAGCCGTGATGCGCTTCGAGATCATGCGCCTGGACGATGTCGACGGCACCGCCGTGGACAGCACCGTCGTGGACGCCGCCTCCGTCAACCGGATCGTGCAGCAGGCCGCCGCAGTCGGCCAGCGCATCTACATCCGCCCAGCCGATACCGCCGCCCGATGACGACACGACCGCGTCACTCATGAGCGCATGACGCGCCATGTCCGGCGCACGGAGCGCCCCGCACGAATCCTTCGCGCGGGGCGCTTCGCGCGTTCGGGCCCGGGCCCGGGCCTCGGCGGCTTGCGGGCCCCAGGCCGTCGGCCACCCGTCCCCGCGAGCCCGCGGCCCGCTCAGCCGCCGCGTACGACCTGCATGACGCCGTTGATGATCTGCTGCACCGCGAGCGCGGAGAGCATCATGCCGGCCAGCCGGGTCACCAGCACCACCCCGCCGTCCTTGATCACCCGGATGATGACCAGCGAGAAGCGCATCACGACGTAGAGCACCACGTGGATGGCGACGATCGCCGCCCACACCGACACCTCACCGCTGATCCCGTCCGCGTGCTGCACCGCCAGGATCACCGAGACGATCGCGCCCGGCCCCGCCAGCAGCGGCATCCCCAGCGGCACCAGCGCCACGTTGACGTCCTTGGTCTGCGTCGGCTGCTCCGACTTGCCGGTCAGCAGGCTGAGCGCGACGAGCAGGAGCAGCAGCCCGCCCGCGATCATCAGCGCGGGCGGGGTGATGTGCAGCCGGCCGAGGATCTGCTCGCCGAAGAGCCCGAAGACGGCGATGACGCAGAACGCGACGGTGGCCGCCTGCCAGGCCATCTTCCGCTGCACCTTGGCGGGGCGGCCGGAGCTGAGGGCGAGGAAGATCGGGATGATCCCGGGCGGATCCATGATCACGAACAGGGTGACGAAGAGCGTACTGAAGACAGCGAAGTCGAACACAGTGATGGCCTTGCAGGAGGTGGTACGTGAGAGCTGTGGTGCGTGAGAGGAGGGAGGGGCGGGAGAGAAGAGGGAGAGCGCGGGGCTACGTGCGCGGGCGCGTGAGCGGGCGGCAGCGGCCCGTACGGGGCGCGCGGGACATACGCCCGCCGGCCGGCCGGAGCGCGGCCGTGCCCGTCCGGCCAGGAGGGGCCGTGCCCGCCGGCCGGAACGCGGTACGGGTCAGCCGCCCGCGCCGGGAACGGGGAAGGCGCCGGTCGCGCGGCGCACGATCTCGCCGTATATCTCGGGGTCGGTGGTGTACTCGCCGAGGGCCACGGTCTTGCGGCTGCCGTGGTAGTCGCTGGACCCGGTGGTCAGCAGGCCGAGGTCGGCCGCGAGGCCGCGCAGCCGGGAGCGCGCGGCGTCGTCGTGGTCCATGTGGTCCACCTCGACGCCGTCCAGTCCCGCCGCCGCCAGGTCGGCGATGACGCTCTCGGGGACGGTCCGCCCCCGCTTGACGGCCAGCGGGTGCGCGAAGACGGTCACCCCGCCCGCGGCCTTGACCAGCCGGACCGCGTCGAACGGGTCGAGTTCGTGCTTGTCGACGTAGGCCCGGCCGTCGTTGGCGAGCCACTGCGCCGTGAAGGCGTCGGAGACGGTCTCGACGACGCCCAGTTCCACCATCGCGGCGGCGACGTGCGGCCGGCCCACGGCACCGTCGCCGGCGATCCGCGCCACCTGCTCCCAGGTGACCGGAACGCCCAGTTCCTGGAGCTTGGCCACCATGCCCCGGGCGCGCGGCACCCGGTCGTCGCGGACCAGCTCCCGCTCGCGGGCCAGCTCGGGCTCATCGGGGTCGAAGAGGTACGCCAGCATGTGCATGCTCACCCCGCCGACGCGGCAGGACAGCTCGGCACCGGTGACCAGCGTGAGCCTCCGGGGCAGCGCGGCCCGGGCCTCGGCGTAGCCGCCCACGGAGTCGTGGTCGGTCAGCGCGACGACGTCCAGCCCGGCCGCCGCGGCGTTGCGCACCAGCTCAGCAGGGGTGTCCGTACCGTCGGAAGCAGTGGAGTGGGTGTGCAGATCGATGCGCACGACGCTGATCTCCAGACTGCTGCTGCGAGGCCGGCCAAGGGGACCTCAGCAGGATACCGGCCCCCCACCGCCCCCTCGAACACGCGCCCGCCCCCCCGGCAGCGCCCCGCAGCCCCTCGCGTACGCCCGTACAGGACCGCGCCCCCACAGCCGCCCCCCGCAGCCCTCATTGCCCCGGGCCTACCTCACGTCAGCAATCGAGGGGACAGCGCCCCGCACGGCAGCAGGTCGACCTCGGCGCCCGCGTCCCGCAGGTCGGTCAGGACCAGTTCGTCGTACAGCAGCAGGCCGGACTCGGCGGGCCAGACCACTGCCCACAGCCACAGGCCGCGCGCCTCTCCGGCGAAGACCGCGCGGTCCTCCGGCGCGCCCTCGACGTGCCAGAGCGGGGTCGGGCGGCCGGCTGCCAGGACCTTCACGTGCGGCGGCTTGTTCACGCACATGTGCGGGCCCGGGTCGGGGCCGTCGATGCCCGCGTAGCGCGCGCCGAGGCCGACGCCCAGCTCCTCCGCGATCAGCAGCAGTTCGCCGGGCCCGCCGAGCGGTCCCGGCCCGGAGCAGGCCACCGTGGTGGCGCGCCCGCCGCTGCGGTCGTCGCCCGCGCAGGCCACACCCGTGAACAGCCAGCCGACGGGCAGCGGCCACGGCATCCACACCGGCACCTGGGCACGGCGTACGACCACGGCCAGCGCTTCGACGCTGGGCGGGACGACCGGTTGCAGAGGATGCACGGTGCCGTGCACGCCGCACTGCCAGGAGTCGGCAAAGAGACCGGGCGCCCGCACCCGGCCACCGCACTTCGGGCAACTGGGTTCGCCCCTCATAGAGCCCCACGGTCCTCCCGGCCGGGCGCCGCGTCAAGGACGATCACCCATCCGGCGTCCCGGCCGGTCCTCCCCCATCAGTAGTTGCATCTTGCACTCTTTAGGGCGGCTAACTTATTGTGTGTATACAGCAACGTTTCTTGCGGTGGTGCCGGCCCCGGCGGACACGCGGCCCCGGCGCCCGCGACCGGATCAGGAAGGGGACAACGGCATGCCGGCACACGGCAAGAGCGGCCACGGCGGCGCCGAAGGCGATCCGTTCGACGAGGGCGGGAGCAGCATCCTGCGCCAGCCGATGGCCGTATGGGCCACGGCGGGCGCCTCGGTCGTCGCCTTCATGGGCATCGGCCTCGTCGACCCGATCCTGCCCTCGATCGCCACGGGGCTCGACGCCTCCAACAGCCAGGTCTCCCTGCTGTTCACCTCCTACTTCCTGATCACCGCGGTCGCGATGCTGGTCACCGGCTTCGTCTCCAGCCGGATCGGCGGCCGCAAGACGCTGCTCGCCGGCCTCGCGCTGGTGGTCGCCTTCGCGGCGCTGTCCGGCACGTCCTCCTCGGTGGGCGAACTGGTCGGCTTCCGGGCCGGCTGGGGGCTGGGCAACGCGCTGTTCGTCTCCACCTCGCTCGCCGTCATCGTGGGGGCTGCGAATCCGATGGGGGCATCGCGAAGCGATTCGGCTGGGGGCGGTGGCGGGCGACAGGCGGGCGGCAGCGCCGCGGCGATCCTGCTGTACGAGTCGGCGCTCGGCCTCGGCATGGCCTGCGGACCGCTGCTCGGCGCGGTCCTCGGCGACATGAAGTGGCGCTACCCCTTCTTCGGTACCGCCGTCCTGATGGCCGTCGGCTTCGTCGCCATCACGGTCTTCCTCAAGGAACAGCCGCGGCCGGCCCGTAAGACGTCCCTGCTGGACCCGGTCAAGGCGCTGGGCCACGGCGGCCTGGCCTCCACCGCCGTCTCCGCGTTCTTCTACAACTACGCGTTCTTCACGGTGCTGGCCTTCACGCCGTTCGTGCTGGACATGAGCCCGTACAAGTCCGGCGGGGTCTTCTTCGCCTGGGGCGTGCTGCTCGCCGTCTTCTCCGTGCTGGTGGCGCCGCGCCTCCAGGAGCGCTTCGGGTCGCTGAAGGTCCTGGGCGGTTCCCTGGTGCTGCTCGCCGCCGACCTCCTGGTCCTCGGATACGGCAACCACGTCACGGCCGTGGTCTGCACGATCCTGTCCGGCGCCTTCATCGGCCTGAACAACACCGTCTTCACGGAACTGGCGCTCGGCGTCTCCGACGCGCCGCGGCCGGTGGCGAGCGCGGGCTACAACTTCGTGCGCTGGTTCGCCGCGGCGGCCGCGCCGTTCCTGGCGCCGAAGATCGAGGAGTGGACCGACGTGCACCTCCCGTTCGTGGTCGCCGCGCTGGCGGCGCTGGTCGGTGCGGGCATCGTGGCCGTACGGCGCCGGTCGCTGACCGTACGGGCGCACGAGCTGGAGCCGCGGCACGCCACCGAGGACGGCGTGTCCGCCTTCGCCCGCTGAGGCAGCCTCACCGCGGCCGGGTACGGGCGCGGAGCTACGTCAGCGCCACGCCCGTACGCAGCGGATCGCGCAGATCCGTGCCGCCCTTGAGCCACCGCTCCTGGAGCGCCTCGGCGCCGTGCACCCGCTTCCAGGCGGCCTCGTTGGGCGTCATCGGCAGCAGCGGCAGGAAGCGGACCGGATCCAGCGGCTCGTCCAGCTCCAGGTCCTCGACCAGGCCGCCCGGCTCCGCCACCAGTACGGAGGTGAACGGCGCGCCCGGCCACAGTGGCTCGCCCACGTCCAGCGACGCCCCCGGTGCCACGATCACGCCCTCGACCTGCGGGGACGCGGCGAGGACGGCGAGCGGCCGCAGCACCTTGTCGGTGTCGGCGCGGCCGGCCTTGACCGAGAGCAGCAGTTCGGCGCGCGGGCCGCGCAGCGGGTCGGCCAGTACCGCCGTGGGGTCGGTCATCGGCCGGTCCGACATCCCGAGGGTGACGTAACGCACCAGATCGCCGTCCGGGCCGCCGCCGGTGAAGCGCAGGACCTCGATACGGTCGGTCCCGAGGAAGGTGACGGCGGCGCGCGCGTCCGGCTCGCCCAGGGTCGTACGCAGGCGGGCTTCGACCAGCTCAAGAACGTCAGACATGCCGCGAGCATAGGCCGGGGCACGGGACCGGCCGCGGCCGCCCGGCGGGCCGCCGTGCCGCGGGTGGCGGCTGTTCGTATGGAACGGGCAAAGGCGCGCCTGATCGGTTCTGACGGCTGATAGCCTTGCCGTCTGGTCAGGGAATGACGTTCGTCCCCCAGCGGGGACCGGCCGGAGGAGGTGGGGCTGCGGTGGATCCAAGTCGACCGTGCAGTACCGACAGTTCTCCTGTCATCCCCCAGCGCGCCCAGCGGCTTTCTTGATCCAGGGGCTTCCGTACCCCAGCCGTACGCGGTCAAACCCGTGAAGTGCCTTCGCGCCGGAAGTAGATGACGGAAGAGCGCCTTCGACTCTCGTTTCCGTGTTTTCTGCGAACTGCCGTCAGACCTGCGCACGGAGCGCCGCCCGCTTTGCGGACGTATGACCGACGCCATCGCGTACGTCCACGTTCCGGGCAGCGTTACGCCGCGTGCCCGCGGCTGGCGGCCGGCCCGTGAAGGAGCCTGCCCATGTCGATGATCCGTGACCTGCGTGCTGCCGTCCGCCCGTCCAAGCGGCGCGAGGACGCCCCGTACAAGTACGACACCGGCCACCGCGAGGCGGCCCACACCAACAGCGCCATCGTGGACTGCGGCGTCTACCGCGACGGGCGGCGCGTCAGCGACCACGTCACCCCGTCCCAGGCGATGGCGGGCGTACGGGCCGACGGGGGCTTCGCCTGGATCGGGCTGCACGAGCCCACCGAGGGCGAATTCGCCGAGATCGCGCGGGAGTTCGGGCTGCACCCGCTGGCCGTGGAGGACGCGGTCCACGCCCACCAGCGGCCCAAGCTGGAGCGCTACGACGACACCCTGTTCACCGTCTTCAAGACGGTGCACTACGTCGAGCACACGGAGCTGACCGCCACCAGCGAGGTGGTCGAGACCGGCGAGGTGATGTGCTTCACCGGCCGGGACTTCATCGTGACCGTGCGGCACGGCGGCCAGGGCTCGCTGCGCGCCCTGCGCCACCGCCTCCAGGACGACCCCGAGCTGCTCGGCAAGGGCCCGTCCGCGGTGCTGCACGCCATCGCCGACCAGGTGGTGGACGGCTACATCGCGGTGGCCGGCGCGATGCAGGACGACATCGACGAGGTGGAGATCGACGTCTTCAGCTCCGGCTCGGACGGCAAGAGCGCGAGCGCCGGCAAGGGCTCGGCGAAGGGTGGCGACGCCGGGCGGATCTACCAACTCAAGCGCGAGGTGCTGGAGTTCAAGCGGGCCGTGTCGCCGCTGCTGCGGCCGATGCAGGTGCTGAGCGAGCGGCCGATGCGGCTGGTCGACTGCGACATCCAGAAGTACTTCCGGGACGTGGCCGACCACCTGGCCCGGGTCAACGAGCAGGTGCTCTCCTTCGACGACCTGCTCAACTCGATCCTCCAGGCCAACCTGGCGCAGGCGACGGTGGCCCAGAACGAGGACATGCGCAAGATCACCTCGTGGGCGGCGATCTTCGCCGTACCGACGATGATCGCCGGGATCTACGGCATGAACTTCGAGTACATGCCCGAGCTGAAGTGGAAGTACGGCTACCCGCTCGTGCTGCTCGTCACGGTCGGCATCTGCTTCGGCATCCACCGCGGCTTCAAGCGCAACGGCTGGCTGTAGGAGCCGTCCGCCGGGTGGCACGGCCGCCGCCCATTAGGCTGATCCCATGACGGACACCGTGTCGCAGGCGCTGCTGGACCGCGCGCTCATCGAAGAGGCCACGAAGAAGTCCGGCCTCATCTGGGTACGGGGCACCACCGGCCCGGCGCGGGCCCTGTGGCATGTCTGGCACGACGGCGCCGCGTGCGTGGTCGGCGCGGGCTCCGGCGGTACGGGCCGGGCGGCCGACCCGGGCGACGAGCAGCCGCTGCACGACCTCGGCCTGGCCGACGGCGGCACCGCGACCGTCACCGTACGCAGCAAGGACAAGGGCGGCCGGCTGGTGAGCTGGCAGGCCCGGGTCACCGAGCTGACGCCGGACGGCGAGGCGTGGCAGGCCGCCGTGGAGGACCTCAAGGGCAAGCGGCTGAACGCGCCGGACGCGGAGACGATGCCGCGGCGCTGGGCACGCGAGTGCCGGGTGCTGCGGCTGGAGCCGGTCACGGACGCGCCGGCCGCCACGGACTTCGACGCCTCCTCCCAGGCCGCCCGCCCACTGCCCACTCCGGCCACCACGCGGCAGCCCATTCCGGCGGCGCTGCCCAAGCTGCTGCGGGGCAAGCGGAAGCGCTGAGGCGCGTGGGGCGGCGCTGAAGCGCTGAGGCGCGTCCGGGGAGGCGCTGAAGCGCGCGGGGGCGCTGAGGCGCGGAGCGCGCGCCTGGCGGGCAGGGGCGGCGGCCGTCGGGCTTCAGTCGCCGATCGTGATCTGCTTCCCGTAATCGACGACCTGGCTGTCCGCCGGTGCCTGGATCTCCACCGGCTTGCCCCAGTCGGTCAGGCGTACCTCGCCCGCGCCGCCCGCGCGGCGCAGCCGGAGCGGGTACGGCTGCCCCTCCAGGGAGACGTCGAGGGTGCCGCCCGCGCCCTGGCCGGCGGCGATGCGGACGGTGCGGGTGCCGTCGAGGGTGCCGCGGTCACCGGTGGTGAGCGTGCCGTGCAGGCCCAGCAGGCTGTTGAGCAGGACGTCCTTGTCCGTGAAGCCGCTGAAGCGTTTGTAGACGGGGTCCGTGGCCGGCACCTTCACGTACTTGCCGACGAGCTTGGAGGCGGACGTCTCGTCCTTCTTCGACGGGTTGGCGTTCTTCTCGCGGGCCCAGAAACCGGCGTCCGCCTTGAGGTACAGCGCGCCGCCGACCCGCAGGAGCTGGAAGGTCGCCGCCGCGGTGGCGAGTTCCCCCCGGGCGCCCTGGGGGCCGAGCCGCATGTCCAGCTTGTAGGTGCGGCCCTGGCTGACGAGATGGCCGGAGAGCCGTACCGTCCCGGCGCCGTGGGCGGCCGTCTGCGCCTTGCTCTGGATCTTGTCGGCGGGCAGCTTGCCGACCCCGTTGGTCCCGGCGTCCGGGTCCTCCGCCGCGCACCCCGCCAGCGCCCCGGCGAGCACCGCGCACACCGCCGCCGTCAGCGCCGCGCCGCGCCTGCGCTGGGATACGGCCGGTCGGCGCGGGCAGGCCCCGGCGGGGCCTGCCGAGGGGAAAGCGGTCACGACGGTTCTGCCTCCTGATACGGATGACCTCGACGGCAGTACGGCAGCGTACCCGGGCCCGGGCACGCCGTACGGCGGAGTGCGCGGTGGACACCGTACGGCCCTTCCCCCCGGGGCGGCACCGGTCGGCGCACGTTAGCCTGAATTTCGGATCACGCCCCGCCGCGGGGCGTGACCTGCGGAGAAGCGGCAACACGTAACGCCAGGGAAGAGCGGGCGCGGCCGCGCAGCGACGCGGCGGCCCGCTACGGCACAGCGGAACGGAAGCGGAGGCACTCGGCATGGCGGTGGTCACCCCCCGGGTGTTCGTCTCCCACCTCGCGGGCGTCGCCGTCTTCGACCCCAACGGCGACCAGGTCGGCCGGGTGCGTGACCTGGTCGCGATGTTGCGGGTGGGCGGCCGGCCGCCCCGGCTGCTGGGGCTGGTCGTCGAGGTCGTCAGCCGCCGCCGGATCTTCCTGCCGATGACGCGGGTGACGGGTGTGGAGTCCGGCCAGGTCATCACCACCGGCGTGGTGAACATGCGGCGCTTCGAGCAGCGCGCGTCGGAGACCCTGGTCCTCGGCGAGCTGCTGGACCGCCGGGTGAGCCTGGTAGAGACGGGCGAGGAGGCCACCGTCCTGGACATCGGCATCATCCAGCTGCCGGCCCGCCGCGACTGGGAGATCGACAAGGTCTTCGTGCGGAAGGGCAAGGGCGGGGCGCTGCGCCGCAAGGGAGAGGCGCTGACCGTGGACTGGTCGGCGGTGACCGGGTTCTCCCTGGAGGAGCACGGGCAGGGCGCCGAGAACCTGCTCGCCACCTTCGAGCAGCTGCGCCCCGCTGACCTGGCCAGCGCCCTGCACCACCTGTCCCCGAAGCGGCGCGGCGAGGTGGCCGCCGCACTGGACGACGACCGGCTGGCGGACGTGCTGGAGGAGCTGCCGGAGGACGACCGGGTCGAGATCATGGGCAAGCTCGCGGAGGAGCGGGCCGCCGACGTCCTGGAGGCGATGGACCCGGACGACGCCGCCGACCTGCTCTCGGAGCTGCCGGAGGAGGAGAAGGAACGGCTGCTGGGCCTGATGCGGCCGGACGACGCGGCGGACGTACGGCGTCTGATGGCGTACGAGGAGCGCACCGCGGGCGGTCTGATGACCACGGAGCCGATCGTGCTGCGGCCGGACGCGACGATCGCGGACGCGCTGGCCCGGGTGCGTGACCCGGACCTGTCGCCGTCGCTGGCGGCGCAGGTGTACGTGTGCCGGCCGCCGGACGAGACGCCGACCGGCAAGTACCTGGGGCTGGTGCACTTCCAGCGGCTGCTGCGCGACCCGCCGTTCACGCTGGTCAGCTCCGTCGCGGACACCGATCTGCCGCCGCTGCCGCCGGGTACCCCGCTGAACGAGGTGACCAGCTACCTGGCGACGTACAACATGGTGGCGGCGCCGGTGGTGGACGAGAGCGGTTCCCTGCTGGGCGCGGTGACCGTCGACGACGTACTGGACCATCTGCTGCCCGACGACTGGCGCGAGGCGGAGATGCACGGCCCGCCGGGCGCGGCGGCGGACCGGGAGGGAGAGCCGGACGATGGGCGCTGAGGAACGGGACGGTGTCAAGGAGCGCGCGCGGGCGCTGAGTACGACGCCGGGGCCCGGGCTGGGCGGCGGGCGCCCCCGGGTGCGCCTGGACCAGCCGCGCGCGCCCCGCCGGAGTCTGCTGCCGGAGTACGACCCGGAGGCGTTCGGGCGGCTGTCGGAGAAGATCGCCCGGTTCCTGGGGACCGGCCGGTTCATCGTCTGGATGACGGTCCTCATCGTGCTGTGGATCGGCTGGAACGTTTTCGCACCCGGCCACCTGCGCTTCGACAACTATCCGTTCATCTTCCTGACCCTGATGCTCTCGCTCCAGGCGTCCTACGCGGCCCCGCTGATCCTGCTCGCCCAGAACCGGCAGGACGACCGGGACCGGGTCACCCGCGAGCAGGACCGCAAGCAGAACGAGCGCGCCATCGCCGACACCGAGTACCTGACCCGGGAGATCGCGGCGCTGCGGCTGGGCCTGGGCGAGGTGGCCACCCGGGACTGGATCCGCTCCGAACTCCAGGACCTGCTCAAGGAGCTGGAGCTGCGCCGGATGGTGGACGCGGAGAGCGAGCAGGAAAGCCGGCGCCGGGAGTAGCCCCGGCGAGCGGAGCGGGACAGGCGCCCGGAGTGACGAACACGACCGCCCACCGGCCTTTCCGGAGGCCCCCACCGGCCCCGTACGCCCACCCGTCGCCCGACCACCGCCCCTTTGGGACGCGCTTCGCGCGGCCGTAGTATTTCGGCATGGCTACCGACACGCCCCAAGGCGCAGCGCCCAGCGAGGACGCGGTCCACGCCGCGCTCGCCACGGTGAACGATCCCGAGATCCACCGCCCCATCACCGAACTGGGCATGGTCAAATCGGTGCAGATCGCGGCGGACGGCGCGGTGGCGGTGGCGGTCTACCTGACGGTCGCCGGCTGTCCGATGCGCGAGACGATCACGTCGAACGTGCGCGCGGCCGTGGGCCGCGTCGAAGGGGTCACCGGCGTCTCCGTCGAGCTGGACGTGATGAGCGACGAGCAGCGCAAGGAGCTGGCGTCGTCGCTGCGCGGCGGCACCGCCGAGCGCGAGGTGCCGTTCGCCAAGCCGGGCTCGCTGACCCGGGTCTACGCGGTCGCCTCCGGCAAGGGCGGCGTCGGCAAGTCGTCGGTGACGGTCAACCTGGCCGCGGCGATGGCGGCCGACGGCCTGAAGGTCGGCGTGGTGGACGCCGACATCTACGGTCACTCGGTGCCCCGGATGCTGGGCGCGGACGGCCGTCCCACCCAGGTCGAGAACATGATCATGCCGCCGTCGGCCAACGGCGTGAAGGTGATCTCCATCGGCATGTTCACCCCGGGCAACGCGCCGGTGGTCTGGCGCGGCCCGATGCTGCACCGCGCGCTCCAGCAGTTCCTGGCCGACGTGTACTGGGGCGACCTGGACGTCCTGCTGCTCGACCTGCCCCCGGGCACCGGCGACATCGCCATCTCGGTGGCGCAGCTCGTCCCGAACGCCGAGATCCTGGTCGTCACCACCCCGCAGCAGGCCGCCGCGGAGGTCGCCGAGCGGGCCGGGTCGATCGCCGTACAGACCCACCAGAAGATCGTCGGCGTGGTGGAGAACATGTCCGGGCTGCCCTGCCCGCACTGCGACGAGATGGTGGACGTGTTCGGGTCCGGCGGCGGCGAGCGGGTCGCCGAGGGCCTGACGAAGACGACCGGCGCGCAGGTGCCGGTGCTGGGCGCCATCCCGATCGACGTACGGCTGCGCGAGGGCGGCGACGAGGGCAAGCCGGTCGTGCTGACCGACCCGGAGTCCCCCGCCGGCGCGGCCATCCGCGCCATCGCCGGCAAGCTGGGCGGCCGGCAGCGCGGCCTGTCGGGCATGTCGCTGGGGATCACGCCGCGCAACAAGTTCTGAGCCGGTCCGGGGCGGCCTGAGTGGCTGCCGGGACATGCGGAGGGGCGGGCCCGTCGGGTCCGCCCCTGCGTCGTCGTACGGCCGGTGTGCGCGGTGCCGGGGCTCGTGCCCGAGCGGCGCGGCCTGGCCCGCCCCCGCGTGCGCTCAGCTCACTCCGCCGCCACGCCTTCCGCGGGCACGTCGCCGGCGTCCTCCGCCCTCGCGCCGTGGTCTTCGCTCTCGTACGCGGCGATGTCCTTGACCACCGCGAAGCCCAGCCCGTACGCGCTCATCCCGCGCCCGTACGCCCCGATGTGCACGCCTTCGGGGCCGTCGCCCGCCGAGCCGGCCAGCACCCAGCCGTACTCCGACTCGCGGTAGCGGAACGGCGTCGGTACGCCGTCCACCGGCAGCGTCAGCGCGCTCCAGCCCTCGCCGCCGAGATCGTCCGCCAGCTCCCAGGCCAGCATCGTCTGCTGGTCGAGCCAGTCCTGGCGGAGCGTGCGGTCCATCTGTGTCGGCCACGTACGTGACAGCAGGCCCGATCCGGCGAGCCAGGCCGCCGTGGACGTGGACGTGGCGTCCAGGACCCCCGTGCCGTCGGCGCTGCGCCTGACGGGGCGGCTGGCGACGGTCACCACCACCGCGAAGCGCTCCGCTTCCGGCCGGCTCTCCACCTTTATCGTGGGCTGCTGGCCGTGGCCGGTCGCGCCGTGCTCGACCGTGCCGTCCGCGGCCGCGCCGACCTGCAGCAGCCAGCGGGGACCGGTGAACGCGTCGTCGAGTCCGTACCACGGGAACGCGGCCGACAGATAACCGTCGACCTTCCGTCCGGTGCCGGCGGTGGCCGCCTGAACTCCTGCCCGACCCGTCGTCTCCATCTGCGCGGAGCCTCCTAGTTGCCCTGCGTCGTGGGCGGCCCGCCCCCCTCAGGCGACCTCACCCCGGACACGGGGAGCATAGTCAACCCGCTCGGCACCAGCGGGCATAAGGCAGGCATAAGACGAGTCAGGTGGCATCCGGATCGAACGGCGGGCGCTCCTGCTGGGCCGGCTTCGCGCGCTTGGTGAACATGTCCGGCGCGGCGGACCCGCCCCCGGAGCCGGCCGTCGAGTCCGGCACGTCCTTGCTGAAGCTCACCCGGGGCGCGGCTCCCCGGTCGGCGGCGGAGGCGCTGTCGACGCCGTGCACGGCGTCCGTGACCTCGGCCATCTCCTTCTTCAGGTCGAAGCCGTTACGGATCTCCTGGAGGCCGTACTGGTCGTTCTCCAGCACGTGCTTGCGCACGAAGTTCCGCGGCTTGAGGTCCTCGAACTCGAAGTCCTTGAACTCCGGCCCCAGCTCGCTGCGGATGTCCTCCTTGGCGTTGTCCGAGAACGCCCGCACCTTGCGCACGAACCCCATGACATCGGCGATCACCTTGGGCAGCTTGTCCGGCCCGAAGATCAGTACCGCAAGGATCACGAGCGCGACCAGCTCTAGGGGTCCTATGTCGAAGAACACCTTGCAGCTCCTTGGGGTAATCCGTGGCCTACCAGGGCCTGGAAGGGCCTGGGGGACGTGTCGGGCCTATGGGCCGGGCCGCCTATCACGGTACCTGGCCCACGGCGTCCGGCGGGAGTCGCCCGTCCCAACACGGTGCAAACGTCCGGAGCCCGCCTCCGGGCCGGGCGGGCGCCCGCCGCCCGCCCGGGTCCGGCCCCGGGTCCTCACTCCTGGCCGGCGGCGGCGCCGAGCGTCAGCTGGGCGGTCTGCTCCTTGCCGTCGCGCCGCAGGGTCAGCGTGAGCCGGTCGCCCGGCCGGTGGCTGCGGATCTTGATGATCAGCTCCTCGCCGCTGTGCACGGGCTGTCCGTCCACCTTGGTGATCACGTCCCGCGGCTTGATGCCCGCCTTGGCCCCCGGGCCGCCGGGGGTGACGGGGGCGCCGCCGTCCTTGCTCTTGGAGCTGACCCGCGCGCCGTCGCCCGCGTACTCCATCTCCAGCGTGACGCCGATCACCGGGTGCATGACCTTGCCCTTGTTGATCAGCTGTTCGGCCACCCACTTGCCCTGGTTGATCGGTATGGCGAAGCCCAGGCCGATGCTGCCGCCCTGGCTGCCGCCCTCCAGGCCGCCGCCGGAGCTGTCGGCCGCACGGATGGCGCTGTTGATGCCGATCACCCGCGCCCGGGAGTCGACGAGCGGGCCGCCGGAGTTGCCCGGGTTGATCGGGGCGTCGGTCTGCAACGCGTCCACGTACGAGACGTCGCTGCCGTCGCCCTTCTTGCCGCCCGCCGTGATGGGCCGCTGCTTGGCGCTGATGATGCCGGCGGTGACGGTGTTGGCGAGGTCGTACGGGGCGCCGATCGCCACGACCGGGTCGCCGACCCGTACGGAGTCGGAGTCGCCGAGGGCCAGCGGGCGCAGTCCGGAGACGCCCTGCACCTGGACGACGGCCAGGTCGTAGCCGCCGTCCCGGCCGATGACCTTCGCCTTGGCCGTCTGGCCGCCGCTGAAGGAGACCGATATCTCGCCGCCGGTGCCGGCCGGCTCGACGACGTGGTTGTTGGTGAGGATGTGGCCCTGCGTGTCCAGGACGAAGCCGGTGCCGGTGCCCTGCTCGCTGTTGCCGCGCACGTGCAGGGTGACGACGCTGGGCAGCGCCGCCTGCGCGATGCCGGCCACGCTGTCCGGCTTCCGGCCGCCCCCGTCACCGGTGTCCTGCGGCAGCTCGATGCTGCCCAGGCCGCCGTTGCGCTCGATGTACGCGCCGACGCCGCCGCCGATCCCGCCGGCCAGCAGCGCCAGGGCCACCGCGCCGGCGGCCAGCGCGCCGCGGCGGTTGCGCTTGGGGGCCGGCGGCGGGGGCGGCGTGCCCAGGGGCATCGCCGCACCGTGCTGCGGCGTCCCCCAGGGGTCGTACTGCTGCCAGTGGCTCTGCTGGTCACCTTGCGGGTGGGGCGGCTGCTGGAGGGGCGGGGGCTGCGGGGAGTTCTGGGGTTGCTGAGGGCTTTGGGGCTGTTGAGGGTTCAGGGGGTGCTCGGGGTTCGGGGGCTGCTGGGGGCCCGCGGCCGCGTCCGGTTGCGGCGCGCTGTGTGCCTCGGGCGGGAGCGGGGCGCCGCCGGAGGCGTCGTGCGCCGTGGCGGGGAGCCGGGCGCCGTCGGCCGCGGTGAGCTGGGTGGTGTCCGTGCCGGACGGCGGAGTGGCCGCGGCCGGGTACGGCGCGGGCTGGGCCGGCGGCTGCTCGGCGGGCGGCTGCGGGCTGTACGGCGGCTGGGCGGGCGAGGGTTCGGCCTGCGGCATCGGCGTACGGGCGGAGCTGCCCTGCGGCTGCGGACCCGCAGGCGGCTGCGGCTGGGCGGTGAACGGCTGCTGGGGCGGCGGTACGGGCGCACCGGTGCCGTACGGGGACTGCTGTCCGGCAGGCATCGGTGCGGCGCCCTGCGGTGCGGGGCCCGTGCTCTGCGGCGGGACGCCCGTACCGTGCGCCGGGGTGGCCGTCGGGCGCTGCACCGGCGGCGCGGGGGCCCACGGGCCCGGGTCGCCGTACGGAGGCGTGCCGTACGGGTCCTGGGGGTGCAGCGGCTGCTGCCGCGGCGGGGCGGCCGGCGGCGCGGGAACCTGGGGCGCGGAGGCGTGCGGTGCGCCGGAGTCCGCGCCGGGCGTGCTGCCGGGAGCCGCCGCCTGCTCGGTGCCCGCTCCGGTGCGCGAACCGCCCGGACCGGCCTCGTCCTGGCCCGCGGGCGCGGCACCGGCGGGCGGGGCCGCGCATTCCCGGGGGGCGGCGGTGTCTTCGGCCCCGGCCGGCCCCGGGCCGGGCGCGGCGGGTGCCGGCGCCGACGGCTCGGCGGGCTGCTGCCCCGACCGGCTCCACCAGTTCCGCTTCGGCCCGGCGGCCGTCCCCTCGTCCATGTTCTCCCCACCGATTCGCCCGCTGTATCAGGCGGGCACCGCCACCTCGCCGGCGGCGCGCCCCCTGGGGAACGCCGCCCGCACAGCGATTCAACCAGGTTCGCGCGGCACCGCGCAGAGCCCGGTCAGCGCGAGGCGGGGCGGTGCGCGGTCAGCGCCTCCCGGGATGCGAGGCCGGACGGTACGGCGGGCCCGGCCAGGGGACGGCCGGCCTCCGCCGACGGCACGTACGGGCCCTCGGCGCGGGTGCCGGACAGCGGGGCGGGTGCGGTGCCCTGCGCGGGGTGGTACGGCATGAGCTGACCGGTCTGGAGCGTCAGCGCGGGCGGCGCGGTCCGGCCGTCGGAGAGGAACGCGACCATCGACAGGGGCGGCGACGCGGCGGGGCGCGCGGCCGCCGGCAGTGACGGGCCGGTCAGGCCGAGCGAGCTGGGGGCCGGCTGCGGGGTCACGCCCGCGCCGGGGAGCGGCCGGGCCCAGGGGGAGCCCGTCGCGAACAGCAGGGCCTCACCGCGCGTCATACCGGGCCGGCCGACCGGCCCTGGCGTGGCACCGAGCGGCGTCATCTGGCTGCCCGTACCGTCCGCGCGGCCGCTCGGGGTGTTGTCGACCGCGGCCTCCAGCGGCAGGGCGCCGCCGAGCGCGAACGCCGCCAGGGAGACCGCGCCGGCCGCCGCGAAGGCGAACCGGCGGCGCTGCGGCGCGGACCGGGCCGGCTCATGGATACGGAAGCCGCGCGAGCGCGGCTGGCGGGGCACCGCGCCGACGGCATGGCTGCCGGACGGTACATACCGGAACGAGCCGCCGCGCGCCTCGAACCCGCCGCCCTCGGTGACGTCACCGCCGAAGGCGCCGCTGCCGAAGCTCCCGGGGCCCAGCCGACTTCCGGAGCCGTCGGCATCACCTCCGGGCAGGCCCTGGAGACGCGCCAGCAGCCCCTCGGAGGGACCGGGTGGCGCCGTCGCCGCGAAGACGTTCTTCAGCTGCCGCTGGTCGTCCGCCTCCGCCTTGCACTTTCCGCACGTAGCGAGATGCGCGAGCACCCGCTCGCGCGCGTCATGCCCCAACTCCCCGTCGACCAGAGCCGCGAGGCGGTCGCCGAGATGATGCTCGGCGGGGGACGGACCGCCTGTACCGCTCACGCGATTCCGACCTCCCCTGTAGTGACCGAAGTGAGCGGCCGCCGGTCGCGCTCGCGCTCTTCGGCGCGCGCCGCCGGGGAGCGGTGCTTGAGCGCCTTGCGCAGGTGGGAGCGGCCGCGGTGGATCCGGCTGCGGACCGTGCCCAGCTTCACGCCGAGGGTGGCGGCGATCTCCTCGTACGACAGGCCCTCGATGTCGCAGAGCACCACGGCGGCGCGGAACTCGGGCGCGAGGGTGTCCAGCGCCTGCTGGACGTCGGCGTCGAAGTGGGTGTCGTTGAAATGCTGCTGCGGGGAGGGCTCGCGGCTGGGCAGCCGCTCGGCCGCGTCGTCACCGAGCGCGTCGAAGCGGATGCGCTGGCGGCGGCGGACCATGTCCAGGAAGAGGTTGGTCGTGATGCGGTGCAGCCAGCCCTCGAAGGTGCCGGGGGTGTACGTGGACAGCGAGCGGAAGACGCGGACGAACACCTCCTGCGTCAGGTCCTCGGCGTCGTGCTGGTTGCCCGTGAGGCGGTAGGCGAGACGGTAGACCCGGGCGCTGTGGGTGCTGACGATCTCCTCCCAGCTGGGCGGGGTCCAGGCCTGCGCATCCGCTTCGCCGGCGAACGTCGCGGTCGTAGCGGTGTCGAAGGCCCCTCCCCTACCCTTGAGGCCGTGGGAGCGGGAACGGTCAGCGGTGTCTGTCACGGATTTCGGCTCGACGGCCGACCGCCTGAGGCGCCTGCGCGCCCATCGGTCACCCGACGCAGCCGCACCTCCCCTGGTGGCTCTGGTGGTGTCCAGTAGAGCCCCTACCATATCCACCTCGCCCGTTAGCTCCGGATAAGCAGATTTGACCTGCTTTTGGTCTGGCTTCGCGTCATCCCGCACATCTCGCTGGGTCTTCACCGATGCATCCCCCCTGCAGTGCTTCAACGCCCGGTCCCATCTGCGGGTTCCCGCACGCAGCGGATACAGTCACGGTTGCGTCAACTACGGGGACAGGAGAGGGCCATTACCGGCAACCGGCAGACGAGCTTGGCATTCGCCGAGGCGTACGGCGCCGGGACCATCGACGACGAGGCCGACGCCGCCCTGCACTGGTCCCGGGAGCGGGCGCGGGAGGCGGGCATCCGCGCGGTGTCCACCGGCACCGGCACCGCGTTGCGCCTGCTCGCCGCGACGGCCGACGCCAAGGCGGTCGCCGAGATCGGCACCGGCACGGGAGTGTCGGGCATCTACCTCCTGCACGGTATGCGGCCGGACGGCGTGCTGACGACGGTCGACCTGGAACCGGAGCGGCAGCAGTTCGCGAAGCAGGCGTTCCGGGAGGCGGGCTTCGCCGGCAACCGCGCGCGCTTCATCCCGGGGCGCGCCCTGGACGTCCTGCCCCGCCTCGCCGACGGCGGCTACGACCTCGTCTTCTGCGACGGCGACCGCATGGAGTGCCTGGACTACCTCGCTGAATCGTTGCGGCTGCTGCGCCCCGGCGGCCTGGTCTGCTTCGAGGGCGTCTTCGCCGACGGCCGTACGGTCGACTCGGCCGCGCAGCCCGCCGAGGTGCTGCGCCTGCGCGAGCTGCTGCGCACACTGCGCGAGAGCGACGCGCTGGTCTCGTCCCTGCTGCCGGTGGGCGACGGCCTGCTGTGCGCCGTCAAGCGGGGCTGAGCGGCGGCTGTGACACGTACGGGGCGGCGCGGCGCGTACGGGGACGGCCCCGTGGCACGTACAGGCGGAGCGGCGCGTACGAGCGGCGTGGCACGTACGAGCGAAGCGGCACGTACAGGCGGAGCGGCGGCGTGGCCCGTACGACGGTGAGCACGGCGCGCCCCGGAACGAACGCGGCCCCGGCGGGTACCGCGCGCGAGCGCGGCGCCCACCGGGGCCCGGGTATTCGGCTGGGGGTCCAGGGGTCAGCCCCGGGAAACCGCAGCATCAGGGCGGCTGCCCTGTCAGACGGTGACCTTGTCCAGTGCCTCGCCCAGGGCCTTGGCCTCGTCGGGAGTCAGCTCGACGACGAGTCGACCGCCGCCTTCGAGCGGAACGCGCATGACGATGCCCCGCCCCTCCTTGGTCACCTCGAGCGGGCCGTCGCCCGTCCGCGGCTTCATGGCCGCCATGCTCGTTCCCCTTCCTGAAACCAGCTCACGCAGCCGACAACCCAGGTGTCACCGGCATCGAACACATTGCTTCCAGGCCATTATCCCGCATCGCACGACCCGATGACCAACATCGGGGAGCATCCCTTCGGCAACGCGCTCTCGCAAAACCACCCAATTCGGGGAGTGGGCTGCGATACTTCGCCCTCGTCCCGCGTCCGGTCCTCGCCGGTTGTTTGACGTACGTCACATGACGGGCGCCGATGATCTCCGGCATCCTGAACGCCGGCTGCCCTCCCCGGGCAGCGCGAGCCGCGACGGAGGGATCCCTCACCATGGCCGACACCGTGCTCTACGACGTGACCGACGGCGTCGGGACGATCACGATCAACCGTCCCGACGCGATGAACGCGATGAACACGGAGACCAAGGCCGCCCTGCGGGACATCCTGCGCGAGGCCGCCGCCGACCCGGCCGTACGAGCCGTCCTGCTGACCGCCACCGGGCGCGCCTTCTGCGTGGGGCAGGACCTCAAGGAGCACATCGGGCTGCTGGCCCAGGACCGCGAGACCGGCTCCGGGCAGACCATGAGCACGGTACGCGAGCACTACAACCCCATCGTGACGGCGCTCGCCGGGATGCCGAAGCCGGTGGTGGCGGGCGTGAACGGGGTCGCGGCGGGCGCAGGCGCCGGTTTCGCGCTGGCCGCGGACTACCGGGTCGTCGCCGACACCGCCTCCTTCAACACCTCCTTCGCGGGCGTGGCGCTCACCGCGGACTCCGGCATCTCCTGGACGCTGCCCCGCCTGATCGGCCACGGCCGCGCCGCCGACCTGCTGCTCTTCCCGCGCAGCATCACCGCGCAGGAGGCGTACGACCTGGGCATCGCGAACAAGGTCGTCCCGGCGGCGGAGCTCGCGGCCGAGGCGGCGGCGGTGGCGCGCACGCTGGCCGAGGGGCCGACCGCCGCGTACGCCGCGATCAAGGAGTCCCTCGCGTACGGGGCCGGGCACTCGCTCGCCGGGACGCTGGCCAAGGAGGACGAGCTCCAGACGCGGGCGGGCGCCTCGGAGGACCACCACATCGCGGTCGAGGCGTTCGTGAAGAAGGAGAAGCCGAGGTTCCTGGGGCGCTGAGAGGTCCGCGCGGACCGGGCGGCCGGGCCCGGCCGCCCGCACCTCACCCCTCCGCCGCCGCCTCCACCGCGTCCCGTACGTGGCAGTCCGCCAGGTGGTCGTTGACCAGGCCGCACGCCTGCATCGTCGCGTACGCCGTCGTCGGGCCGACGAAGCGGAAGCCGCGCTTCTTGAGGTCCTTGGCCAGCGCCGTGGACTCCGGTGTGACGGGCGCCACGTCGGACAGCGTGCGCGGGGGCCGCCGGGCGCCGCGCTCGGGCGCGTAGGACCAGATCAGCCGGTCCAGCTCGCCCGGGGACAGCCCGGCCGCGACCCGGGCGTTGTTGATCACCGCGTGGATCTTCGCGCGGTTGCGGATGATGCGGGCGTCGGTGAGCAGCCGCTCGGCGTCCGCCTCGGTGAACCGGGCGACCGCCTCGATCCGGAAGTCCGCGAACGCGGCCCGGAAGCCCTCGCGGCGGCGCAGGATCGTGATCCAGGACAGCCCGGACTGGAACGCCTCCAGGCTCATCCGCTCGAAGAGCGCGTCGTCGCCGTGGACCGGCAGACCCCACTCGGTGTCGTGGTAGGTGCGATAGTCGGCCATTTTCTCCGACTCCATGCCCCAGGGGCAGCGGGGCACCCCGTCCGGCGCCGTACTCACTCCCGTCATGAGGCGGTCTTCCCCTCTTCCTCGCCCCCGGGGGCCGGGGGCTCCTGTCCGGTCGGTGCGGCGGACTCAGCGGGACCGGCGGGACCGGCGGGCTCGGGTCCGGGGCCGGCCGGACCGACCCCGGCGGGTCCGGCCCCGGCAGGTCCGACCCCGCTGGGTCCGGCTCCGGCAGGTCCGGCTCCGGCAGGTCCGGCTCCAGCAGGTCCCGGCCCCTCCTTCACCAGCCCCGGCGCGCCCATCGCCGCCGCGTGCGCCCCCGCGAGGGCCGCCTCCAGCTCGGCGATCCGCGCGTCGCGTTCGGCCAGCTCGGCGCCGAGCCGGTCCAGCACGTCGTCGACGTCGTTCATGCGGTAGCCGCGTACGCTCACCGGCAGGCGCACCGCCTCCACGTCGGCGCGGGAGGCGGGCCGGTCGGCGGGCAGTGGTTCGTACAGCCGGTCCGGCGCGGCCTCGGCGAGCCCGCCCTCCGCACCGCCGCCGACCACGGCGAGCGTGACCGCGGCGACCACCACGACCATCGCGATCAGCAAGAACCAGAACACGACCATCTCCCCGAGCTATGTGTTGGCACTGATCGTGCCATGCGGGTGTGACCGTTAGGGTCGCTGGCGGACCACGAAGAGGGAGAAGCAATGCTGCGGCTGGGGAATCGAGAGTTCAGCGCTCACGAACCGGTGATCATGGCCATCGTGAACAGGACCCCGGACTCCTTCTACGACCAGGGGGCCACCTTCACCGACGCGCCCGCGCTCGCCCGGGTGGAGCAGGCGGTGGCCGAGGGTGCCGCGATCATCGACATCGGCGGGGTCAAGGCGGGCCCCGGCGAGGAGGTCAGCGCCGAGGAGGAGGCCCGGCGCACGGTCGGCTTCGTCGCCGAGGTGCGCAAGCGGTTCCCGGACGTGGTGATCAGCGTGGACACCTGGCGGCACGACGTCGGCGAGGCGGTCTGCGAGGCCGGCGCGGACGTGCTGAACGACGCGTGGGGCGGAGTGGACCCCAAGCTGGCCGAGGTCGCGGCGCGCTACGGCGCGGGCCTGGTGTGCACCCACGCGGGTGGTGTGGAGCCGCGGACCCGCCCGCACCGGGTGGCGTACGAGGACGTGATGGCGGACATCCTGCGGGTGACGCTGGGCCTGGCCGAGCGGGCGGCGGAGCTGGGCGTACGCCGGGACGCGATCATGATCGACCCGGGGCACGACTTCGGGAAGAACACCCGGCACAGCCTGGAGGCGACGCGCCGGCTGGGCGAGATGACCGACACCGGCTGGCCGGTGCTGGTCTCGCTGTCGAACAAGGACTTCGTCGGCGAGACGCTGGACCGGCCGGTCAAGGAGCGGCTGCTCGGGACGCTGGCGACGACCGCGGTCTCGGCGTGGCTGGGCGCGCAGGTCTACCGCGTCCACGAGGTCGCCGAGACCCGGCAGGTCCTGGACATGGTGGCCTCCATCGCGGGCCACCGGCCCCCGGCGGTGGCCCGCCGGGGACTCGCGTAGCGCGCTGCCGGGCAGCCGGCGCTACTTCCCGGTCTCCTTGGACACCAGCGCGACCGCCTCGTCCACGTCGTCCGTGACGTGGAACAGCAGCAGGTCGTGCTCCGACGCCTTGCCCTGCGCGACGACCGTGTCGCGCAGCCAGTCGACCAGGCCGTTCCAGTACTCCGAGCCGAAGAGCACGATCGGGAAGCGGGTGACCTTGCGGGTCTGGACGAGGGTGAGCGCCTCGAAGAGCTCGTCGAGGGTGCCCATGCCGCCGGGCAGTACGACGAAGCCCTGCGCGTACTTCACGAACATCGTCTTGCGGACGAAGAAGTAGCGGAAGTTGACGCCGATGTCGACGTGCGGGTTCATGCCCTGCTCGAAGGGCAGCTCGATGCCCAGGCCGACCGAGACGCCCTTGGCCTCCCTGGCGCCGCGGTTGGCGGCCTCCATCGCGCCGGGCCCGCCGCCGGTGATCACCGCGAAGCCGGCCTCCACCAGTGCCCGGCCGAGTGCCACCCCCGTCTCGTACTCGGGCGAGCCGACGGGCGTACGGGCCGAGCCGAAGACGCTGATGGCGCTCGGCAGCTCGGCCAGCGCGCCGAAGCCCTCCACGAACTCCGACTGGATGCGCATGACCCGCCAGGGGTCGGTGTGCACCCAGTCCGTGTCCCCCTCGGCGGTGTCCAGCAGCCGCTGGTCCGTCGTTCCCCGCTGCACCTGCTCGCGCCGGCGCACCACCGGTCCCAGCCGCTGTTCCTCCCACGCCCGCTCTTCCTCGGGGATGGCCATGTCGTGCTCCCTCCGCTGCCGGTCAGTGTCCGGCAAGGGTAGATCGGCGCAGGTGACGGGCAGGGCAATTCCGGATGCCGGGACACCCGCGGGGCACGCGGGGCGCGCGGGTCACGCGGTGAGCCAGGACCGCAGGCGCTCCTCGCAGTGCAGGATCCGCTCGACGGCGACCCGTTCGTCCTTCTTGTGCGCCAGTACGGGGTCGCCGGGGCCGTAGTTCACGGCGGGCACGCCCAGGGCGCTGAAGCGCGAGACGTCGGTCCAGCCGAACTTGGGCTTGGCGACGCCGCCGACCGCCTTCATGAAGGCGGCGGCCGCGGGGTGCGACAGGCCCGGCAGCGCGCCCGGCGAGTGGTCGTCGACGGTCATCTCGGCGACGCCGCAGTCCGCGAAGACCTCGCGGACGTGGTCGAGCGCCTCCTGCTCGCTGCGGTCGGGTGCGTAGCGGAAGTTGACGGCGACGGTGCAGCTGTCGGGGATGACGTTGCCCGCCACGCCGCCCTCGATGCGTACGGCGTTCAGGCCCTCGCGGTATTCGAGGCCGTCGATGACGGCCCGCCGCGGCTCGTAGGCGGCCAGGCGCGCGAGGATCGGCGCCGCCGCGTGGACGGCGTTGCTGCCCATCCAGCTGCGGGCCGAGTGGGCCCGCTCGCCCTCGGTGCGCAGCAGCACCCGCAGCGTGCCCTGGCAGCCGCCCTCGACCTCGGTGTTCGAGGACTCCAGCAGGACGGCGAAGTCGCCCTCCAGCCAGTCCGGGTGCTCCTCGGCCAGCCGCCCGAGCCCGTTGAACTCGGCGGCGATCTCCTCCATGTCGTAGAAGATGAAGGTCAGGTCCCGGTTGGGCGCGGGGACGGTGGCGGCGATGCGCAGCTGCACGGCGACGCCGGACTTCATGTCGGTGGTGCCGCAGCCCCACAGGACGCCGTCCTCGTCGAGCCGGGAGGGCACGTTGTCGGCGATCGGCACGGTGTCCAGGTGGCCGGCCAGCACGACCCGCTCGGCGTGGCCCTGGAAGGTGCGCGCGACGATGCAGTTGCCGTCCCGCTCCACCGTCAGGTGCGGGAGCGCACGCAGCGCGTGCTCCACGGCGTCCGCGATGGCCTTCTCGTCCCGGCTGACGGAGGGGATGTCGACGAGCTGAGCGGTCAGCTCGGCCGCGTCGAGGGAGAGGTCCAGTGCGGGGGTCTGCGTAGCGGTCTCCATGGGTCCGACCCTACCGGCGCCCCTCCAGTACCGTTGGCTGCGTGTCCCCCCAGCCCAACGCTGCCGTCCGCGGCAGCCGCAGCAAGCGCCTCCTGCGTATCGGCGCGGCCTTCGCCGTGCTCGTCGGACTGGCCGTGTACCTCGTCGTGCAGTACGTGACCGGAGGTCCGGGTGCGCCGCGCTGCACGGTGCGGGCCGCGGACGGCGGCGAGCCGTACGAGATCTCTCCGGAGCAGGCCGCGAACGCCGCGACCATCTCGGCCGTCGGGTCCTCGCGCCGGCTGCCGGAGCGGGCCGTGACGATCGCGCTGGCGACCGCGATGCAGGAGTCGGGGCTGCGCAACATCGGCTTCGGCGACCGTGACTCGGTCGGCCTCTTCCAGCAGCGTCCGTCCCAGGACTGGGGCACGGTCCAGCAGATCATGGACCCGGTCTACTCGGCCGGTGAGTTCTACACGCACCTGGTCAAGGTGCCGGGCTACTCGCGGCTGCCGCTGACGGTGGCCGCGCAGAAGGTGCAGCGCAGCGGCTTCCCGCAGGCGTACGCCAAGCACGAGCCGAACGCCGCGCTGCTGACCGGCGCCCTCACCGGGCGCGACGGGGCCGCGATGACGTGTTCGGTCAGCCGTCCGGCGGACCGCAAGCAGCCGGGCAGTGCGGACGGGGTGCGCAAGCAGCTGGTGCGCGAGTTCGGGCCGGACGTCCTGCCGCACACGGACGGGACGGCTCCGGGCGGCAGCAAGGGCGACGGCGAGGACGGCGGCCGGGTGCTGACGGTGCCCGCGCGGCCGGCCGGCAACGCCGATCCGGACTCCGGGGAGGCGGCCTCGGCGGGCCGGTCCCCTGGCGCGGGGCAGGCCGGTGGCGCCGCCGCGGGCGGGGACGGCTCCGGGGCGCAGCGGCGCGGCTGGGAGCTGGCCACCTGGGCGATGGCCCACTCCGGGGCGTTGGGCATCGAGCAGATTTCCTACGACGGGAAGATGTGGTCGGCGGCCGATTCCGGGAAGGGCTGGCAGCGGGCGACCGGTGCGGCGGCGCGTGCTTCCGGTACGGACGTGCGGATCGTCACCGCGAAGTGAGCCCGCGGGCGGCCGTGGGGCGGCGGCAGCCCTGTCCGGCGCGCCGGAGCCCCGTCCGCGCCGCGCCGTCACCCGTACGGCCGTCACGCCGTCAGCCTCGTGGTCACCGCGCAGCCGTCCGGCCGGTCCCTCGGCCGAGTTAACGTCGTCAACCCCGGGTGAGGGCGCCAGGTCACCGGCGCCGGGGTCACTCGAACGGCGTGGAACCCGCCCGGGCACTGAGGTGTGACGTTTCAGCACCGTACTGCGCACGGCGCAGTTTGCCCGGATTCCTCCGGAGCAGATTATGTGACCCCCTACTGATTCTTTACCGGCCGTGCCGCAACCTTCCCGGCCCTGACGCGGTAGTCACGTCGTGCGCCCGGCAGCCTCCGCGCCCCGCCGGCGGACACGGCACGTCTGTCAGAAGAACCAGTCCCTCTCCGTAAAAGGAGCACCATGTCCCTCCCCCTCTCGCGTCGGATCGCCCGAGCCGCGCTGCTGGTCGCAGCCGGCGCAGCCCCCGTGGTCGGTGCGGCAGGCTCCGCGAGCGCCGTGGAACTGCCGCAGTCGTCCGACCTGGGCGGACTGACCGCAGTGGACACCGCGAGCCTCGCCGACACCGCCGACGGCGCGGTACAGGGTGCCGGCGACCTGGCCGGTGAGACCGGCGCGAACGCCACCGAGGCCGGCAGCAAGGTCGTCCGCAGGGCCGTTCCGGCCCTGAGCAAGACCGCCGGCAAGACCGCCGGCAAGACGCTCGGGGAGACCGCGCCGGCCGCCAAGCAGGCCGCGGGCAACGCCGCCAGCGACACCGCGGACAGCGCGGGGGACATCCTCACCGACACCCTCCACACCGCCACCGAGGACGGCCTGCCGACCGACGGCCTGACCGAGTCCCTGCCGGGTGACGGGCTGTCCACCGACGGCGTGACCGACTCGCTGTCCACCGACGGCCTGGCCCAGGCGGTCGGCGACAGCGGCCTGGCCTCGGACCTGCTGCCGACGCACGGGCTGCCCATCAGCTGACGGAAGTGCCGCACAGCGGAGCCCGGAGCGGACGCCGTATCTCAGGCGTCCGCTCCGGGCTCCGCCGTGCGCGGCCGGTGCGGGGACAGGTTACTGCGCCAGGCGCCGTACGGCCTCGTCCACCCGCTCGTCGGTGGCGGTGAAGGCGACCCGTACGAAGCGCTCGCCGGCGCTGCCGTAGAAGTCGCCCGGGGCGACCAGGATGCCGCGCTTGGCGAGGTCGCCGACGGTGTCCCAGCACGACTCGTCGCGCGTCGCCCACAGGTAGAGCGACGCCTCGCTGTGCTCGACGCGGAAGCCGGCGGCCTCCAGGGCCTCGCGCAGCGCCGTACGGCGGCGGGCGTAGCGTTCGCGCTGCTCACCGACGTGCTCGGTGTCGCCGAGCGCGGCGACGGTCGCCGCCTGCACCGGGGCGGGGATCATCATGCCGCCGTGCTTGCGGATCTGGAGCAGCTCGCCGAGGACGGCGTCGTCGCCCACCAGGAAGGCGGCGCGGTAGCCGGCCAGGTTGGAGCGCTTGGACAGCGAGTGGACGGCCACGATCCCGTCGTACGAGCCGCCGCACACGTCCGGGTGCAGGACGGAGACCGGGTCGGCCTCCCAGCCCAGCTCGATGTAGCACTCGTCGCTGAAGAGCAGGACGCCGTGCTCGCGCGCCCAGGCGACGGTGCGGCGCAGTTCGTCGGCGCTGAGCACGCGGCCGGTCGGGTTGGACGGCGAGTTCAGCCACAGCAGCTTGAGGCCGGCCGGGTCCAGCTCCCAGGGGTCGTCGTAGACGACGGGCTCGGCGCCGGCCAGGCGCGCGCCGACCTCGTAGGTGGGGTAGGCCAGGCGCGGGTAGGCGACGCGGTCGCCGGCGCCCAGGCCGAGCTGGGTCGGCAGCCAGGCGACCAGTTCCTTGGAGCCGACGACCGGCAGCACGTTGGTGTGCGCCAGGCCGGTGGCGCCCAGGCGCCGCTGCGCCCAGCCGGTGATCGCGTCGCGCAGGGCGGCGGTGCCCCACACCGTCGGGTAGCCGGGGCTGTCGGCGGCGTCCGTGAGGGCTTGGCGGACCAGCGCGGGCACGGGGTCGACCGGAGTACCGACGGACAGGTCCACGATGCCGTCGGCATACGCGGCCGCCGTGTTCTTGTACGGCTCCAGCCGGTCCCAGGGGAAGACCGGAAGACGGGACGATACGGTGCCCACGTTGCTCTCTTTCCTCACGTTCCTCTGGCTGCACAGGGCAGAAAACGCCTCGGCCCCGTGCGGCGTCGGCATCCCGGTCTCAGGTGACGGGGAGGCCGGCCGTACGGGACCGGGGCGGCGCCATGCGGCCGCTTACTGGTTCTGCGGCGGCAGCGCTGCGATGAAGGGGTGGTCGCGCTCGATCAGGCCGAGCTTGCTGGCGCCACCGGGCGAACCGAGCTCGTCGAAGAACTCGACGTTCGCCTTGTAGTAGTCCTTCCACTCCTCCGGGGTGTCGTCCTCGTAGAAGATCGCCTCGACCGGGCAGACCGGCTCGCAAGCTCCGCAGTCAACGCATTCGTCCGGGTGGATGTACAAGGACCGCTTGCCCTCGTAAATGCAGTCGACGGGGCACTCCTCGATGCATGCCTTGTCCTTGACGTCGACACAAGGCTGCGCGATGACGTAGGTCACGCTGTCGTTCCTCCTCGGTAGGGCTGGCGGACCGATTGGCAGTTCCGCCGCGGGGCGCGCGGGAGCGCGGCGTCGTCGATGCCCGCACCTAGTATCTCCGTTCCCGGGCACGAGACGAACAAGAGGGGCGGGTAGAGCCGTGGAATTCACTACCGGCGGACGGCTGGAGGTCCACATCACCCGTGCTGACGTGGGCAAAAGGGTATCTGTCCGGCGCTTGAGCGGCGCCGGGGAGGGGGCCGCGAAGTTCACCGACACGGTCGGTGTTCTCACATCCTGGGACGAGGGTGTGCTGAGCATCACACGCCGGAACGGAGAGACCGTCCGGTTCCCCGAGGCCACGCTGGTCGCGGGGAAGACGGTCCCCGCGGCGCCCGCCCGCCGCCGCTCCCCCGCGACGAGCGCACCCGAACTGGACCGGGTGGCGGCCCGCGGCTGGCCGCCGGTGGAGAGCGAGTGGCTGGGCGAGTGGCAGCTGCGGGCCGGCGGCGGCTTCACCCGGCGGGCCAACTCCGTGGCCGCGCTGGGCGACCCGGGCCTGCCCACGGACGCCGCGCTGGAACGCGTCCGCGCCTGGTACGCGGAACGCTCACTGCCCGCGTACGTACAGGTCAGTACGGGCGCCCCGGGCACCCAGGAGGACCTGGCGGCCGAACTGGACCGGCGCGGCTGGACGCGTGAGGTGACGGCGGAGCTGCGGACCGCCGCGCTGGCACCCGTCGGCGACCTGGACGCGGACGTGTCCCGGGTGACGCTCAGCCGACAGCTCGGCCCGGAGTGGCTGCGCCGCTACCAGCGGTCCGCGGAGCCGCGGCCCGAGGTGCTCAAGGTGCTCCAGGGCGGGCCGTCCGTGTGGTTCGCGAGCGTGCCGGACGGCACGGGCGAGACGGCCGCCATAGGACGGTGCGTGGTGGACGGGCGCTGGGCCGGCTTCGCGGCCGTCGAGGTCGGGGACGAGCACCGGCGGCGCGGCCTGGCCACCGCCGTGATGGCGGCGCTCGCCCGCAAGGCCCTGGACGAGGGCGCGTCGGCCGCGTACCTCCAGGTCGAGACGGACAACCACGGCGCCCGCGCGCTGTACGACGGGCTGGGTTTCGTCACCCACCATCACTACCACCACTGGCGCGCCTCCCAAGGAGGCCCGAACTGAACGGGTACGAACCTCGTATGCATCCGGACCCGGACCCGAACGGGGACGACACGTCCGCCGAGCGGCGCCGGCTGTTCGCCGAGGCCGCCCGCGACGAAGCGCCGGACCTCGCCCGGCTGTGCCTGCTGATCGCGGCGGAGGCCGATCCCGCGCTGGACGAGGCGGGCGTGGACGCGGCGCAGATCGCCCTGGACGAGCTGGCCGGGCGGCTGCCGTACGCGCCCGCCGGCGGGCCGCGCCCATGGGCCCGCAACGTCGCCGAACTGCTCGGCGCGCGGCTCGGCTTCCGCGGTACGCCCACCGATTACCGGCGGCTGGAGTCGTCGCTGCTGCACGAGGTGCTGCGGCGCCGGCGGGGGCTGCCGATCCTGCTGTCGGTGGTGTGGATGGAGGTCGCGCGCCGGGCGGGCGCGCCGGTGTACGGGGTGGCGCTGCCGGGCCATTTCGTCGTCGGCTTCGGCGACCCGTACGGCGCGCACGTCCTCGCCGATCCCTTCGACGGCGGGCGGCTGCTGACCGACGAGGACGCGGGGGTGCTGGTCGCGGGCGCGACCGGGGCGCCGCTGACCGAGCAGATGCTCACGCCGGCCGACCCGCTGGAGATCGTGCTGCGCATCCTGAACAACATCCGGGCGTGGGCGGCGGCCCGGCCGGAGCGCAGCGACGTGCAGCTGTGGGCGGTCGAGCTGTCCCTGCTGCTGCCCAGCCACCCGGCGCGGCTGCGCCACGACCACGCGCAACTGCTCGTGCAGCGCGGTGACTTCCTGGGCGGTGCGGCCGGGCTGGAGGAGTACGCGAAGGTGATCGAGGAGGTCGACCCGGCCGCCGCGGCGGCGGTACGGCGTCAGGCGGCCGCGGCGCGCGCGATGCTCAACTGATCCTCCGGGGCCTGCTGTCCGGCGGCGTCCGTGGCCGGCTCCGTGGCGGCGTGCGGGCCGCGGCGCACGATCAGTACGGTCGCGTCGTCCTTCAGCTCGCCGCCGGTGAACCGCTCCAGGTCGGCGCGGAGGGTATGTGCCAGCTCGGCCGGCTCCAGGTGCGTCCAGCGGGCCAGCCGGTCGGCCAGCGGGTAGAACGTGCCGTCGGCGCCGCGGGCCTCGGTCACGCCGTCGGTGCACAGCACGATCCAGTCGTCCGCCACCGGTTCGACGGCCACGCTCTGCCGCGGCTCTCCGGTGAGCCCTCCCAGGCCCAGCGGCAGGCCGCCTTCGCCGTCGGTGCGCTCGGTGACCCGGCCGTCCCGTACGAGGTAGTACGGGATGTGACCGCAGGACAGCACCCGCGCGTCGTCCTTCCCGCGCACCTCCAGCAGCAGCGCGGTGACGAACCGTTCCTGGCCGCCGCGCTCGGCGGAGCGGACGTTGTAGCGGGCCAGCGCCTGCTCCATCCGCTCGGCGACGGCTTCGAGGCTGTCCTTGTAGTGCGCCGCCTCCCGGAAGGAGGCCAGCACCTCGTGCCCGGCGCCGATCGCGGGCATCCCCTTGCCCTGGACGTCGCCGATCACCAGCCGCAGTCCGTGCGGCGTCTCCACGGCCTCGTAGATGTCCCCGCCGACCCGGGCGCCTTCCTGTGCGGAGACATAGAACCCGTACGCCTCCAGCGGCCCGGCAGTCAGCGGCAGCTCGCGCAGCATCTCCCGCTGCACGGCGTCGGCGACCATGCGCGTACGGGCGTACAGCGCCTCCCGCTCCAGCCGGGTACGGCACAGCACCAGCGCGAAGACGGCGACCAGCAGCGCCCCGAAGACTCCGACGACCTTGCTGGCCACAGACCAGTCCGGCACCAGCCGCACCTGGATGAACGCCTGGCACAGCACGTACACGGCGGCCACCGCGGCGGTCCACCGGTAGGCGCAGCGCAGCGCGGCGATCAGCGGCGCGATGCCCATGAACAGGGCGAAGTGCAGCTGCGGGCCGGTCCCCGCGTCCACCAGCGTGATGGCCAGGGTCACGACGACCAGCAGCACCGCCACCGCGCGGTCACGCGCCGGGGTTCGCTGAAGAGTCATCACCCTTCCCAGCCTGCGCCTGCCACCACCCCGGGCCCAGGGCCGAAAGTCCTGGTGAGGCGGTTGCTCGGGTGAGACTGCTTACAGCGGCGCGGCCTGCTGTGGGGCGCCTACAGCCAGCCCTTGGAGGCGGCCGTGCGGACGGCTTCGGCGCGGTTGCGGGCGCCTGTCTTCTGGATGGCGGTGGACAGGTAGTTGCGTACCGTGCCGTGAGAGAGGTGGAAGGCGGCGGCGATCTCGGCGTTGGTGGAGCCGTCGGCGGCCGCGCGCAGGACGTCGCACTCCCGGTCGGTCAGGGGGTTGGCGCCTTCGGACAGCGCGGCCGCGGCGAGCGCCGGGTCGATGACCTGCTCACCGCGGAGCACCCGCCGTACGGCGTCCGCGAGCTGCGCCGCCGGGGCGTCCTTGACCAGGAACGCGTCGGCGCCGGACTCCATCGCGCGGCGCAGGTAGCCGGGCCGTCCGAAGGTGGTGAGGATGACGACCTTGAGCGCCGGGAACTCGGCGCGCAGCAGCGCGGCGGCGTCCAGGCCGCTGAGGCCGGGCATCTCGATGTCGAGCAGGGCCACGTCCACGGGCCGGGCCCGCGCCGCGCCGACCACCTCGTCGCCCCGCGCGGCCTGGGCCACGACTTCCATGTCGGGCTCCAGCCCGAGCAGCGCGGCCAGCGCTTCGCGGACCATGGACTGGTCCTCGGCGAGGAGGAGACGCACTTTCTTCACGGGCTGCTCGCCGTGCGGGTCAGTCATGCGACCACCCTAGCCAGGATGGGAAAGGCGCAGGTCAGCAGGTTGCGGTGGAGCAGGTGCGGGGAACGCGGCGGGCGGTGCGCGACGGTTCAGGCGTAGCAGCGGCGGTGCTGCGGTGTCGGCTCGAAGGTCTGCCGGCAGCCGGAGCACCACCAGTGCCAGGTCTCCTGGGCCCGGCCCGAGTCACTGGTGTCCTTCCACAGGCGGCGCCGGTCGCGGCAGGCCGGACAGCCGGGCGGGGCGAGGGGACCGACGACGGCACGCGGGTCGATAGGGGGCATGGCGCCAGCCTGCACCCCCGGGAGCGGCGGCGCGCCGGTCGCCGCGCCGGGCCACTCCTTCGGGCGGAGCGAGGGCGGGCAGGCGCGTGCGCCGGAGCCTCCGGGGCGTACGGACGCAGCGCGCAACCGCCGGCGTACGTCCGGGGCCAGGCGCGGGCTCCGAGGCGTACGCCCCGCGCGTCCGCCGTGCTTCACGCCCTGGGTGGGCTGTGTTCCGCGGGACAGTTGGCGGCGCCGGACGCCGGGAGGCTGCCGAGGGGCACGTACGCGCGCAGGGCGAAGCCGTGGCCACGCGGTGCCGGGCCCGTCTCCAGGCGGCCGTCGGCCAGGGCCAGCCGCTCCCGCAGCCCGCTCAGGCCGTTCCCGTCGTGGCTCCCGCCGCGCGGCGGCCCGGTGCCGTCGTCGATGACGGACAGGCACAGGGACCGCTGTTCGTCCGCCTCCCACTCCTCGGTGAGCAGCACCTCGCAGCGCCCGGCACCGCTGTGCCGGAGGACGTTGGTGACGGCCTCGCGCAGCGCCCAGGCCAGCGCGCCCTCCCCGTCCGCCGTCAGGCCGCGGTGCTCCTGCTGCACGGCCGGATCGATGTCGGCCATGATGCCCGCGGTGCGCAGCGCGGCGCGGGCCCCGGCCAGTTCGACGACCAGGCGGGGCCGCCGGTAGCCGGTGACGGCCTCCCGGACGTCCACCAGGGCCTGGCGGCTGACCCGTTCGATGTCGGCGACCTGCTGGGCGGCACGGTCCGGCTCGCCGGGCAGCATCCGCCCGGCGAGCTCGCTCTTGAGCGTGATCAGGGAGAGCGAGTGGCCGAGGAGGTCGTGCAGGTCGCGGGCGAGCCGCAGCCGCTCCTCGTCGGCGGCGAGCCGGGCGACCTCCTCCCGCGCCGCGCGCAGCTCCTGCGTCGTACGGATCAGATACTGCACGCCGACCATCGCGAACCCGCTGAGCAGGCAGGGCAGGGCGTACGCGAAGAGGTAGGCCCGGACGTTCTCGTAGCGCATCCCGATCAGCACCAGGACGGCGGTCAGCGCGGGAATGGCCCACCGCGAGACGCCGAAGGGCTGGGTGACGGCCACCGCGACGCCCACGAAGGTGAAGAGCACCAGCCAGTTCGGCCCGAGGACGGAGGCCAGCAGGACGGCGAGCGCCGCGATGACGGTCACGGCGGCCCGGACCACCGGGTTCTTCACGGGCCGGTGGGCCATGTGGCGGAAGAGCACGACGAAGTAGACGGCGACGAACGTCAGGAGACCGGCGCAGCCCAGCAGCTCGTGCGCCGGGGACATCCCGCCGTCGATCAGGTCCCCGATCGGCCCCGCCAGGTACAGGAACCAGATGACGACCCAGGCGCTCTTGACCAGCGCCTGCCGACGGGTGCGGGGTGCCGATCCGATCAGCACCGGGTTGCACTCGGTCTCCGCTTCTCTCATGCCGTACGCGTGTCCTTCCGGTAGAGCCAGCCCGCGCCGCCGGCGAAGACGAGCAGGTAGCCGGCGAGGATGGCCAGGTCCTTGGCGGCCGGGGCGTGGCCGGCCTCGATGGCCGTGCCGAGCGCGGCGTACGCGTGGGTCGGCAGCCACTCGGCGATGTTCTGCACCCACTGGGGCAGGATCGTCAGCGGCATCCACAGCCCGCCGAGGAACGCCAGCACGAAGTAGATCATCATCGCGATGGGGCGGACCGCGTCACCGCTGGCCAGGTAGCCGATGGCGACGCCGAGCGCGGCGAAGACGAAGCTGCCGAGCCAGGTCGCGGCGAGGATGGCGATCCACTGCCAGGCCTCCAGCCGGACGCCCTTGACCGTCGCGGCGACGAGCATGACCAGCACGATGGACGGCAGGCTGACCGTCGCGGCGGAACCCATTTTCGCGGCGACGTAGCCACGTCCGGGCAGTGCGGTCAGCCGCAGCTGGCGCACCCAGCCCTTCTCGCGCTCCTTGGCGATCGCCTCGCTGTTGCCGATCAGTACGGCGGTCATGGCGCCGAACGCCGCCATGGCGACCATGAAGTACAGCGGCATGTTCAGGCTCATGCCCGGTATCGGTTTGCTGTCGGCACCGCCCGCGATGATCAGGTAGAGCAGCGGCGGGTAGATGACCGAGAAGAACAGGAACTTCTTGTTCCGCAGGGCGCGGAGGATCTCCAGCTTGATCAGGGTGGTCATCGTGCCGCCTCCTCGGCGGTCGCCGCGTCGGTGATGGCGATGAACGCCTGCTCCAGGCCGAGTCCGGCCACTTCCAGGTTGCGCGGGTACAGGCCGAGTCCGTACGCGGCGTGCACCGTCGCGTCGGCGTCCGCGGACTGGATACGCACGGTACGCCCCGAGACCTCCAGGGAGGTCAGGTGCGGCAGGCGGCGCAGCGCCTCGCGGTCGACCGGCCCGTCCAGGTCGAAGGTGACACGGCGGGCACCGGCCCGCGCCTTGATCTCGGCGGCGGTGCCGTCGGCCAGCACCCGGCCGCGGTGCAGCACGATCACGCGGTCCGCGATCTCGTCCGCCTCTTCCAGGTAGTGGGTGGCGAACAGCACCGTACGGCCCTGCCGGGCCTGGGCCCGCATGGTGCCCCAGAACGTCTGCCGGGAGGTGACGTCCATGCCGGTGGTCGGCTCGTCCAGCACGATCAGCTCGTTGGCCCCGGCGGTGGCGAGCGCGAAGCGCACCCGCTGCTCCTGGCCGCCGGAGAGCTTGTCGACCATCCGGTCGGCGATCTCGGTGATCCCGGCGGCATCCATGATCTGCTCGACCGGGTAGCCGCCCGGGTGCAGGTCGGCGGCGAGCTTGACCAGCTCCCGGACCTTCACGCCGGTCATCAGGCCGCCGCTCTGCAGCATGGCGCCGACCTTGCCCTGCTCGATGGCGCGCTGCGGGGTCGTGCCGAAGAGCGTCACCGTCCCGGCGTCGGGGTTGCGCAGTCCCAGGAGCAGGTCGAGGGTGGAGGACTTGCCGGCGCCGTTGGGCCCGAGGAGGGCGACGGTCTCGCCCGGGTGCAGCTCCAGGTCGAGGTCGGCCACCGCCCGTACGGCGCCGTAGTTCTTGCTGACTCCCCGGAAGCTGACCACGGGCGCCGGGCCCGCCGGGCGCCCGGCGGGCCGGTCTGTGAGGGTGGCTGTGCTCGTCATGTGTCCCAGCTTCACAGCGGGACGGTGCCGCGCGGCAGTGTCGGGTGTCGCAAGTACGGGATGACAGATGTCATGGGGGGTGTCCCCTAGGGTGCGCCTGCGGTTCCTTGCGCGTGGGGTTCCTCGTGCGTGTGGGGTTCCTCGTGCGTGTGGGGTTCCTGGTGTGCGTGAGGTTCCTCGTGCGCGCGGGGTCAGCCGGGCACGCTCATCCGCTGTGTGCCGATCACCGACAGCAGCCGCAGGGCCTCTGCCGACGGCGAGCCGGGCGCGGCGGTGTAGATGGCGACGCGCTGGTCCCGGTCGGCGATGTCCAGGACGTCGCAGCTGACGCTGAGGGGGCCGACGAGGGGGTGGTCGAACGTCTTGCAGAGGGTGGGCCGGGCGGCCACGTCGTGGGCGGCCCAGAGCCGGGCGAATTCCTCGCTGCCGGCCAGCAGTTCCTCGATCAGTCCGGTCACCTCCGGGTCGGCGGGGTAACGGGCCGCGGTGGCGCGCAGTTGCTGCGCCGCGGTCCGGGCGAACGCGTCCGCGTCGGAGACGCCGTACAGCCGCCGGCCGTGCGGGTGCGGCCCCAGGAAGGCGCGCCGGACGAGGTTGCGGTCCCGGCGCGGGAGGGCGGAGAAGTCCTCCATCAGCGCGGCGGCCAGGTCGTTCCAGGCGATGACCTCGTACGTCGCCGAGAGGACGATCGCCGCGGCCTCCGGCAGCCGCCGCAGCAGGTCGACGATGCTCTGCCGTACCTCCCGCGACGGCCCCGGAGGGGGCCCGGGCGGCGAGCCGGCGAGATGGTGGAGGTGGTCGCGCTCGGCGTCCGACAGGCGCAGCGCCCGGGCTAGCTGGGCCAGCACCTCGCGGGACGGCTGCGGGCCGCGGCCCTGCTCCAGCCGCGTGTAGTACTCGGACGAGATGAACGCCAGCTGCGCCACCTCCTCGCGGCGCAGCCCCGGGGTGCGGCGGCGGGTTCCCGCGGGCAGCCCCACGTCGGCCGGGGTGATGCGCTCGCGCCTGGTGCGCAGGAAGTCGCCGAGTTCTCGTCGTACGTGTCGGTCCACGCCCCCCAGTGTGCGCGGGCGCCGGGCGGCTCAGCCAGGTACTGCCGGTGCCTGGCTGAGCGGGGCCGCCGGGCCCAGGCTCGTCGGCATGAACAACGCACCGAACCCGTCCACCACCACATCCGGCCTGCTCACCGGCAAGGTCGCCGTCATCACCGGGGCCGGCCGCGGCATCGGCGCCGCCGCGGCGCGGCTGTTCGCCCGGGAGGGCGCCAGGGTGCTCCTCGCCTCACGTACGGAGGCCCAGCTCAAGGCGGTGGCCGAGGAGATCCGGGCGGCCGGCGGGACCGCGGACCACGTGGTGTGCGACCTGGCCGACGCGGCGAGCGTCCGGGCCGCCGTCGGCCGGGCCGTGGAGCTGTACGGCCGGCTCGACGTGGCCTTCAACAACGGTGCGACGGGACAGCCGCCCGGCCCGATGGACCAGATGCCGGAGGACGGGTTCGACGCTGTCAGCGCTGTGAACTTCAAGGGACCGTGGCTGGCCATGACCGCCGAGGTCGCCGCCATCCGCGCCACCGCGGGGCGCGGCGCGATCGTCAACACCTCCAGCGTCGGCAGCCTCGCGGGCAACCCCCAACTGCCCGTCTACGGGGCGGCGAAGCGGGCGGTCAACAGCCTCACCGAGTCGGCTGCCGTCACGTACGGCCCGGAGGGCATCCGCGTCAACGCCGTCGCGCCCGGCACCACGCTCACCGAGATGCTGTACGAGTGGGACGCGCGGTCCCCCGGCACCATCGAGCAGCTCAACGCCCGGACACCGCTGGGCCGCGCCGCCGAACCGGAGGAGATCGCGCAGGCCGCCGCCTGGCTGCTCAGCGACCGCGCCTCGTACGTCACCGGTACGGTGCTCCGGGTCGACGGGGGGATGTGCGCCTGAGCGGGGCCCGCGGCGCGCCGGCCCGGGTACGCCCCCTCCTCACCCCTTCCGCGCGCCGCAGAACTCGGCTTCCACCACCCCCACGTACGAGGAGGCGTCGCCCAGCCAGTCACCGTTGATGTTGAACGTCAGCTGGTGGCCGCCGTCCCGGGTGCCGACGACCCCGGAGACGGAGCCGTTGGTGCGGCCCGTCTTGCCCACCACGGTCACCCCGCAGGACAGGGTGACCGCCTCGATGCCGAGCCCGTACCGGAAGCCCCCGGTCTCCGCGGGCACGGTGGTGAACATGGCGCGGGTCGCGGCCGGGCCCAGCAGCTGCCCTCGGGACAGGGCCCGGAAGAAGGTGTTCAGGTCGCCGGTGGTGGAGATGGCCTCGCCCGCCGCGCCGAGCCACGACATGTTCTGCTCGGTGGCGTCCACGACCGGCGCGTCGGGCTCCTTCTGCCGCAGCCGCGAGTAGGCGGTGGGGTGGGGCAGCGGCATCCGGGGGTCCAGGCCGGGGAAGGAGGTCTGCCGCAGCTTCAGGGGCGTCAGGATGCGCCGCTGGACCTCCTGGGCGTACGGGCGGCCGGTCGCCTTTTCGACGACCATGCCGACGAGTACGTAATGGGTGTTGCTGTACAGCGCCTTGCCCGGTGCGCTGTGCGGGGGCTGCTTCATGGCGAGGGCCACCAGGTCGGCGGGGTGGTGGGTGTCGTAGCGGTGCCGCGGGAAGCCGGGGCCGGAGGCGCGGCGGACGAACTCGGGGTCGGCGGTGTAGTTGCCGAGCCCGCTCGTGTGGTTCAGCAGCTGCCGCAGCCGGATGGCGCGGCCGTCGTTGCCGTTGCCGCGGACGAGGCCCGGCAGCCACTTCTCGACGGTGTCGTCCAGGCCGAGCACGCCCTCCTCCGCCAGCTGGAGGAGGACGGTGGCGAGGAAGACCTTCGTGATGCTGGCGGCGCGGAAGTGGTCGGCGGGGGTCCGCTGGCGGCGCGTGGCCGTGTCCGCGTACCCGGCCGAGCCGAACCACCGGCCGCGCCCGTCCCTGGCCTCGGCGGCGACCCCGGGCAGGCCGCCCTTCTCCACCACGTCCCGCAGCGCTTGCCGGGTCGGCTGGTGGGGGTCCGGGTGATGCGGAGGCGCCGCGGCGTCGGCGGCCGGCCCGGTGGCGAGGAGGGCCGCCACGGCCAGGGCCAGAGCGGTGGCGCGGGTGGTGGTTCCGGCCCACCGGCCGGTTATGGAGGTCATGGCCGGGACGCTATGGCGTCCCGGCGCAGCGCAGTACCGACGAAAGCAAAGGGCCGCGCTCGACGAAAGTCAGGGGCCGCCACGTACCCGTAGCGTCGCACCGCGCCCGGTACGTCGAGACGAGCCCGTAGCGTCGCACCGCGCCCGACACGACGAACCTGACCCGTCCCGTCGCACCGCGCCCGTCCCGTCGCACCGCAGCCGACGCGACGAACCGACACCGTACCGTCGCACCGCAGCCGACACGACGAACCGACACCGTACCGTCGCACCGCAGCCGACACGACGAGCCAACGCCGCACCGTCGCTCCACCCCCGGCACGACGAACCGGCCCCGTACCGTCGTACGGGACCGGTTCGTTGTCGTTCCGGGCGGGCCCGGCAAGCGGTCGGGTCAGCCCCTCGTCGCGCCCTCGACCGTGGCGACGCGTTTCTGGGGGGCGGGCGGTGCGGGCTTCCTGAGGGCCTGCTGCATCGCCGCGGCGGCGTGCTGCGGGGTCATCTTCACCTTGCCGGCACCGCCGTCGATCATCACGTTGTCGAAGGCGTGACCGTACTTCTCCTCCAGCTTGGCGAGGTCTATGACCGGCTGGAGCGTGCCGTCGGGAGCGGCCTTGAAGGACAGCAGCTCACCGATGGAGCGCTGGCTGAACGGCACCTCGACGCCGCCCGCCGACAGGTAGACCCACCCGGAGACGGCCGGCTCGGCCATCTCCTTCAGGGCCCGGTCGACCTCCGCCTTGCCCGCCTTCGGCTGCTGCTCGACGGCGGCCAGCACCACCGGGGAGTTCTTGCCGGTGGTGGCCCGCTCCAGGTACGCCTGCTCGATCTTGCTCTTGGACGCCTTGACGTCGACCGCCTTGTAGGGCGCGCCGTAGTGCGGGACGGCCTTGCCGTTCTCGAAGGTGATGCTGCCGTCCTTGGCGGCACCCGCCGAACCGGCCACCGCCCTGAGCGCGACATCCAGCTTCTCGTCGTCGGTGACCATCGCCGGCTGGGCCGTCCGCGTGCCGCCGAACAGCGAGCTGATGACGGAGACCGGGTTGTAGTCGCGCCCGGAGGCGTCCCGGACGGTGGCCTGGGTGTCGATGTTCAGTCCGGCCTTGGCCGGCACGAGCGTCTGCTCCTTGCCGTCCACGGTGAGCTTCAGCGGCTCGTTGCGCGTCTTGCTGACGGCCGCGTCGAGCTTCTTGACGGCCTCTTCCTTCGTGGCGCCGCCGATGTCCACGCCCAGCGCGGTGGTGCCGTTGGGCACGTCCGCGTGGTCGAGCAGCAGCCCCGCGCCGTACGCGACACCCGCCAGGAAGACGACGGCCACGCCGAGCAGAACGACCTTGTTGCGGCCCTTCTTCTTCGGGTTTATCGGCTCGGGGATCTTCTTGCGCGGCGGGGCCGGGGCGTCCTTGCCCGCGCCCGGTCTGGACGGGAAGCCTCCGCCGGGCGCCGGGGCGGCGTCGGCGGGAACCGTCGGGACGCCGCTGACCAGGGTGTCGCTGGAGAGCTGGTCGCCGCTGCCGGGCCGGCCGGAGCCGGTGGGCGCGCCGCCCGCGATGCCGCCCGTGACGCCGATGCCGCTGCCGCCACCGGGTCCGGCGGGCGGGGCGGGGGGCTGCGGGGTGAGCACCGCGGTGTCGTCGGTCATGCCGGGGCCGCCGTTCGCGCCCGGAGCGCCCGGAGCACCCGGGGTGCCCGGAGCTCCGGGAGTGTGGAAACCGCTGGGCAGGTCGAAGGCCGAGTCGCCGGTGGCCGGGCCGGTCGTCGGACCGCTCGGGCCGCCGCGGCCGGCGTCCCGGCCGGAGCCGGTGCCGGCGGGCGTGTCGAACGGGCTCGCGCCGCCCTGCCCCGCGGGCCCGTCGAACGCACCGGCGGGCGCGTCGAACGGCGACGGGGCCGCGTCGAACGGCGAGCCGCCGCCCTGCGCGGGCGCGTCGGAGAAGTACGGCAGGTCCGGGCGCTGCTGCGACCCGCCGGTCCCGTCCTGCGGCGCCGCGGGGGCCTGGCCGTCCGGTGACGCCTTGGGCGCGGAGGACGCCGCGGCCCCGGCGGACGGCGCGGACGCGGAACCGGCGGCGGCCGTCGTCGGCTTCCGGGGCGAGAACCAGTCGCTGGTCTTCTCGGCCGGGGCGCTCTTGGCGCCGTCGCCACCCGCGTCGGGCCTGCGCGTGCTGCCGGTGCGCTCGGACCCGGCAGACCCGGCAGTTCCGGCGGACCTGGCCGACCCCGCACCGGACGCACCGGACGCACCCCGGACAGGCAAACCGGATACGCCGGACACACCAGAGGCACCGGACGTACCGGAGCCGCCGGCCGCACCAGACCCACCGGACGCGCCGGTCCCCCCGGGCGACGTACCGGACGGCCCGGAGCCGCCGGCCCCGCCCGTCCCGGACTCCTCACCGACCGGCTTGCGCACGACGACCGGCGGGATGGGACGGGATCCCGGAATGTTGATCTTGATCCGCGTGGTCAGCGTGGTCTCGGTCTTCGGCTCCTCCGGCTTCGCCGCGGCGTCGGCCGGCACTGCATCGTCCGCCTCGGACCGAGGCGTTCCGTACGGCGGTGTCCCCGACGGGTACGCGGCACCGCCGCGCCCCTGGGCGCCGGAGGACGAACTGTCAGATTCACGACTCAAAGCAGGTTCTCCCGGTTGGCTCCGCCGCTCGTCAGTACGGTGCTTGGGCGGCTCGGCGGCGCGCACCACCATACTGGCCGCCGTCGGCGGACTCCCCGGGAGCAGGACGACGCCCTGCTCCCGGACCACCGCGCGGCCCTGAAAATGATCATTGGGGCCGGTGCTTACTTGCCAAGTCGGGCGGCTTGCGCACCGTTGGCCCGCATCTGCGTCCCGGTGGCACAGATCACAGCCAGCACGATGCCGCCGATGAGGAAGACGTACGTGCCCAGGCCGGCGCCGAAGAGGAAGTCACCCTCGGGACGCGCGTCGCTCAGCAGGATCACGGTCACCAGCCAGCCCGCGCCCGGCGCCAGCACGCCGCCCGTCCGGCCGAGCGCCAGCGCGCCCCCGTAGAAGAGGCCGCCGGCCGCCGCCAGCGCCAGCAGCAGCCCGCCGGGGAACCACGCCGCCTGGACGAGCCCGCCCGCGGTCGCCACCACGCCGCCGAGGAGGAACAGCAGGACGTACGCGGCCACCCGCCCGGGACTCAGCGGCGCGGCGAGACCACTCGTGCCCGCCCCGCCCCCGGCCCCCGGCCTCCCGGCACCCGTCTTCCCGGCCGGCGTCGCACCGCCCGCCTTCCCGGCCCCGGCCGCCCCGGCACCCGCCTTGGCCGCGCCCTGACCGCTCCGGCCACCCTGACCGCCCCGGCCGCCCCCGGCAGCCGCCGACGCGCCCGCCTTCGGCGCCGCGCCGCCCGCCGTGGCCCTGGTGCGCTTCTTCGCGCCGCTCATACCGCGTTCTCCTTCTCGTCCTCGGTACGCTCCCCGTCCCCCTCGTCGTCCGGCACGCCCGCGAAGAGGTCGTCCTCGCGCTCCCCCTCCGCGGCGCCGGATCTGCCCCGTACGAGCTGGTAGTACTCGGTCGCGAACAGGGGCTGGCCCAGGCCGTTGGAGAGCGCGAAGAAGGGGCCCTCGACGGCGATCTGCGTGGCGTGCGCCCGCATCGCCGCCGCCTTCGCGGCCCCGTACCGCTCACCGCCCTCGATCACGGTGGTCACCACGGCGTCGGCCACCACCCCCGGCACGTCCTCCACCGCGCCGACGCCGGGGAAGGACGGTCCCGCGGCGCGCAGCCGCGCGAAGCCCTCCTCGGCCACCGGGCGCGGGGTGCGGTTCCAGTAGATCTTGCTGATCCGGTGCGGCGCACCCAGCTCGGGGCGGAAGTCCGGGTCGGCGGCGAGGTCAGCGGCGCGCATGGCGACGCGGTGCGCCTTGATGTGGTCGGGGTGGCCGTATCCGCCGTTGTCGTCGTAGGTGATCAGCACCTGCGGCCGTACCTCGCGGACGACGGCGACCAGGTGGCCGGCGGCCTCGTCCAGGCCGGCCTGCCAGAAGGCGCCCGGCCGCGCGTTCTGCGGCGCGCCCATCATCCCGGAGTCGCGGTAGCGGCCCGCGCCGCCCAGGAAGCGGTGGTCGGTGACGCCGAGCGCCGCCATGGCGGTGGCCAGCTCCTCGACGCGGTACGGGCCCAGGGTGTCGTCCCGGTCGGGCGCGAGGTGGGCCAGGTCCGGCGGGATGACCTCGCCCTCTTCGCCGCGGGTGCAGGTCACGAGCGTGACCAGGGCTCCTTCGCCCGCGTACTTGGCCATCGTGGCGCCATTGTTGATGGACTCGTCGTCCGGGTGCGCGTGCACGAGCAGCAGCCGGCGGGCGGGAAGGTCGGTCATGGAGACAGCGTACGAGCCGGGCGGCCGCGACCCTGCATCCCGATCCGGCCCGCCCGGCTCTCCCCTGGCCGGCGGGTGCGCTCAGCGCCCGTACGCGGGGCCCGGCGGCGGGCCCGGGGCAGCCCGAGGGGCGCCCCCTAGAACTTGATGCCCCCCAGCATCCCGGCGACATTCGTCGTCAGCTGCTTGATGGTCGGGGCGATCGACGAACTGGCCAGGTAGAAGCCGAGCAGCATGCACACCAGTGCGTGCCCCAGCTTCAGCCCGGACTTCTTGACGAGCAGGAAGACGATGATCGCCAGCAGCACCACCGCCGAAATCGTCAGTGCCACGGCGGCTCACCTCCAAGTACGCACGGTCCGGACAGCGTTGGGACGACGCGGGGCCGACGGGTGACGGCCCCGCGGGCACGGGGCGGTCACGCTCCACTCCCATACCCACTCCGCGGAGGGGATCATAACTTTCCACGCTCGCGCATATGTCGGTGCACGGGAGCAGAACGGGGGCGCACGCGATCATCGCGAGTGCGGCCCCGGGCGGGACGCGGCCCCGTAGGCTCCTCCGCATGACCGGACAGCTCTCCTTCCCCCGGCAACACGCCCGTACCCAGCGCTTCTCGCTGGGCGCACCGCGCGGCTTCGCGGTGGCACCGGACGGCTCGCGTGTCGCCTTCCTCCGCTCCCGTACGGGCACCGACCGCGCGCAGCTGCTGTGGGTACTGGATCTCGACGAGGGGCGGGAGTACGCCGCCGCCGACCCGGCGGCGCTGCTCGCCGGCGCCGACGAGGAACTGCCGCCCGAGGAGCGGGCCCGGCGGGAACGTACGCGCGAAGGGTCGTCCGGTGTGGTGGGTTACGCCGTGGACGCCGCGGTGGAGCTGGCCGCCTTCACCCTCTCGGGCCGCCTGTTCACCGCCGAGCTGCGTGCCGGGACCGCCCGCGAACTGGCCGTGCCGGGCCCGGTGGTGGACCCGCGCCCGTCACCCGACGGGCGGCACGTCGCGTACGTCTCCCAGGGCCGGCTGCGGGTCGTACCGGCCGACGCCGGACCGGCGGGCGGGGACGGCACACCGGGCGACCGTCCGCTCGCCGAGCCGGACGGCCCGGACGTCACCTGGGGCCTCGCGGAGTTCGTCGCGGCCGAGGAGATGGGCCGCCACCGCGGCTTCTGGTGGTCCCCGGACAGCGACCGCGTCCTGGCCGCGCGCGTCGACGGTTCCCCCGTACGGCGGTGGTGGATCGCCGACCCCGCCCACCCGGACCGCGAGCCGGCCCAGGTCGCCTACCCGGCGGCCGGTACCCCCAACGCGTCCGTGGGCCTGGCCCTGCTCGGCCTGGACGGCTCGCGCACGGACGTGACGTGGGACCACGAGCGCTATCCGTACCTGGCGCGCGTGCACTGGTCGGCGGCGGGCCCGCCCCTCCTCCTCGTACAGAGCCGCGACCAGCGCGCCCAGCGCTACCTGACGGTCGACACCAAGACCGGCGCCACCACCACTGTGCACGCCGACGAGGACGCCCGGTGGGTGGAGCTGGCCACCGGGTCGCCCGCCTGGACGCCGGACGGGCGCCTGGTGCGCGTCGCGGACGAGGGCGGGGCGCGCCGGCTCTTCGTCGGCGACCGGGCGCTGACGGCGGCGCCGCTGCACGTACGGGCCGTGCTGGACATCGGCGAGGACGACGTGCTGTTCTCGGCGAGCGGCGAGGACCTGCACGACATCGGCGTGTACCGGGCCTGGTACCGGGGCAGCGGCGACCAGGGCGGCTGGGAGCGGATCGGGCGGCGCCCGTACCCGTCGGTGTCCTCCGCGGTGCGCGGCGGCGCCGTGACGGTGCTCTCGCACGCGTGTCTGGAGCGGCCGGGGGCGCAGACGGAGGTGGTGCGCCTGGAGGCGGACGGCGGCGAGACGTGGCTGGCCGCGGTCGGCTCGTACGCCGAGGTGCCGGTGCTCTCCACCAGCCCGCGGCTGGTCCTGTCCGGTGAGCGGCGGATTCCCTGCGCGGTGCTGCTGCCGACTGATTACGAGGAGGGGGACGGGCCGCTGCCGGTGCTGATGGACCCGTACGGCGGTCCGCACGGGCAGCGGGTGGTGGCCGCGCACAACGCGCACCTGACGTCGCAGTGGTTCGCCGACCAGGGTTTCGCGGTGGTCGTCGCGGACGGGCGGGGCACCCCGGGCCGCTCCCCCGCATGGGAGAAGGCGATCCACCGGGACCTGGCGGCAGTGGTCCTCCAGGACCAGGTGGACGCGCTGCACGGGCTCGCCGACCGCTTCCCGCTGGACCTGGGCCGGGTCGCGATCCGGGGCTGGTCCTTCGGCGGCTACCTGGCCGGGCTGGCGGCGCTGCGCCGGCCCGACGTCTTCCACGCGGCGGTCGTGGGCGCCCCGGTCACCGACCAGCGGCTGTACGACACCCACTACACGGAGCGGTATCTGGGCGACCCGAACGAGGATCCGGCGCTCTACACGGCGAATTCCCTGGTCGGTGACGAGGGCCTGGTGGGCGCCGCGGAGCAGCACCGGCCGATGATGATCGTGCACGGTCTGGCGGACGACAACGTGGTCGTGGCGCACAGCCTGCGGCTGTCCTCCGCGCTGCTGGCGGCGGGCCGGCCGCACGAGGTGCTGCCGCTGTCGGGCGTCACGCACATGACGCCGCAGGAACAGGTGGCCGAAAACCTCCTGCTGCTGCAAGTCGACTTCCTGAAGCGGGCCTTGGAGGTCGGCTGATCCGTTCGGGCGGCTTCACCAGTTCGGCGGGAGGTTCGAGGGCGGGGGCGGCGGCGCGTAGCCCGGCGGCAGCTGCCCGCCCACGGGTCCGCGCGGCCCGGCCGCCTCGGCCGCCGGACGGGACAGCGCCAGCAGCACCAGGAGTCCGGCCAGAGCGGTGAACGCGGCGGTGGCGGCGTCCAGTTGCGTACGTGTGGCCAGCGCGCGGAGGTGGCCGAGCAGCCCCGCGCGCTGCTCGGCGGAGAGCACCGCGGCGCCGTGCGCCAGCAACAGTGCCGCGGTCAGCAGGCCCAGGGGCCGTACGGACGGTGCGCGCCGGGCCGCCCCGACGGCCGACACGAGGGCCAGCAGCGCGAGGGACAGCAGGAACCAGTTGGCCGGCGGCTCCAGAAGCGCCCGGTGCGCGTCACCGTCACCGACGAGGTTGTCCCAGTACGCGCGCCACCCCAACTCCCGTACGAAAAACGCCTGCCAGGCCGCCAGCACCAGTCCGGCACCCCCCAGCAGCAGCACGGCCACCACCGCGGGCACGGGACGCAGGCGGGTCGCGCGGCGGTCCGCGCCACTGCGCCCGGCCGAGGCGGCGATCAGCAGAAGTACGCTCACCACAAGGGCGGCACCGGCCGAGACCAGCGCCCACTCCCGGACCTGGCGCCCCGCCCCGGAGAGCCCGCCGCCGAGGCCCCACAGGGGCGGCGCCCGGAACAGCAGCGTCACGGCCGCCACCGCACTCAGCCCGCACGGCGCGGACGGTGAGCGCCGCAACACCGCCACCACCGCGGCCAGGCAGCCGAGCCCCAGCACCGGATCGAGCAGCGAGGTCGCCCGGACCACGGCGTCCGCCGGCCGAACCGCCGCACCCGACCACAACTCCCAGACGTCCGACGGGCGTTGCGCGACGAGCAGGTCACGGGTGATCCATCCGGCGCTCAGCAGCGCGAGCAGCAGGCACAACAGCGCGCCGAACCCGCCGACCCCGCGCGCGCGAGCCCTTCTCCGCCCCATGACGTGGCCCACCCCCTGCCCCCGCCCGGACAGGTCTACTCCACTCGCCGCACCGGGACAACCGTGCGGAAGCAGACGGCGGGCGGCGCTCCGGGCGGCGCCCGGCCGGGGCGGTCGCAGGGCCACCCCGGCCGGCACACGGCACCCGCACGGCCGTACGCTGTCGAGTATGACGCGTCCGTATATCGGCGTGACGACAGTCAAGTTGCCTCGCTGTTACGGACGTTGGGCACGATATGTCGCTCATGCCGTACGCCGCGCACCACTGTCAAGCACGCCGTGGCGTCAATCTGCGCAATCTTCGCTCAAGAAGCGGACACCGTGCGAGCGAGCGTTCGCCGTCCTCTTGACTGGGCCATAAATACCTTGCCAAAGTCCGCTCAACCAGCGGTGCGAATCAGCTCCGCTTCCAGTTGCAAGTGAACTCGGTGCGGGGGAACTTCGCGATGACCAGTCCGTCCCAGACCGCGGTGACGCAGACCGATCCCTCCGGACTCGGACCCGAAGGGCTGCGGAAAGTCAAGGACCGCAAGGGCGGGGAACTGGTCGGCCGTTCCCCCGGCCAATTGATGTGGATCAGGTTCAAGCGCGACCGGACCGGAGTGATCAGCGGATTCGTCGTGCTGGCGTTCTTCTTGATCGGCCTGCTCGCCCCGCTGATCTCCAAGCTGTACGGCAAGGATCCGTACACCCGGTACGGGCAGATCACCCCGGGTCTGCTGGTGAACGGATATCCGGCACAGCCCAACGGAGGCATCTCCTCGGAATTCTGGTTCGGAATCGAACCGACCCTCGGCCGTGACGTGTTCATGCAACTTGTCTACGGCATCCGGACCACCCTTTACCTCTCGGTGGCCATCACCCTGGTATCGGTACTCACGGCCATCGTCATGGGAGTGGCCGCGGGATACTTCGGCGGCCGGGTCGACTACTTCATCGGCCGGATCATCGACCTGCTGATGGCCTTTCCCAACCAGCTCTTCTTCGTCGCGTTCGTCCCCGTGGTCGGCGCGATCTTCGTGGCCCCCGAGGACGCGATGGCGACCTGGATGCGCTGTCTCATCCTGATCCTGGTGCTGTGGTTCCTGGGCTGGATGAGCCTGGCCCGGCTGCTGCGCGGCACCGTGCTGTCGCTGCGCGAGCGCGAGTTCGTCGACGCCGCCAAGGTCAGCGGGGCCTCCCCGGCCCGCATCATCCGGCGTGAGCTGCTGCCCAACGTCATGACGCCGATCCTGGTGCAGACGACGTACATGCTGCCCAACTTCGTCACCTCGATCGCGGGCCTGTCCTTCCTCGGTGTCGGCCTGGTCGAGCCCACCCCCGACTGGGGCCGGATGTTCGCCAACGCGGCCGAGTACTACCGCAACGACATCACGTACTTGTTCTTCCCCGGCATCGCGATGGTGCTCTTCATCGTCGCGTTCAACCTCCTCGGGGATTCCGTCCGGGACGCCTTCGACCCGAAGCGCGCCCGGTGAACCGTGTTCCACGGGGGGTGCTGCCACCCCAGCACCGCACACGTCAGGCAGCGGCCACGGATCTACGACAGGCAGGTGCATCCACCACCATGAAGACACTCCGTACGCACAGAGCGCGCGCCACGGTCGTGGCGCTGTCCGCGGGGGCACTGGTCCTGACCGCCTGCAGCAGCGGCGCCGGCCAGGGGGCGGAGGACGACCAGGGCCGCAAGAAGGCCGAGAGCCAGCGCGCCCAGATCGCCTTCGGCGACGCCAAGGCGTCCACCGGGCCGGCCGAGCCGGTGCCCGGCGCGACACCCGGCGGAACGATCAAGGTCTACCAGCGCGACACCTACGACCACCTGGACCCGGCGCAGATCTACGTCAGCGACGAGGGCACCCTCTCCACCCTGATCTTCCGCCGCCTGACCTCCTACCACCTGGACAACGACGGGAAGTACACGGTCGTCGGCGACCTGGCCACGGACAGCGGCAAGTCCACCGACGGCGGCCGGACCTGGACGTACACCCTGAAGAAGGGCGTGAAGTTCGAGAACGGCCGGCCGATCACGTCCAAGGACATCCGGCACACCTTCGAGCGGCAGTTCGCGAACTTCATCTCCAACGGCCCGACGTACGTCCAGCGCTGGCTGGCCGACGCGGAGGGCAACGAGTACCGCAAGCTGCTACCGGGCGGCCCGTACGGCGGCAAGCACCTGCCCGACAGCGTGCTGGAGACCCCCGACGAGAGCACCATCCGCTTCCACTTCAAGAAGCCGGTCGGTGACCTGCCGTACGCGCTGGCCATGGCCGGGTACGCCGTCGTGCCGGAGCAGGGCGACACCAAGGAGCGGTACGACAAGGCGCCGGTCTCCTCCGGGCCGTACAAGATCGCGCCGGGGTCGTTCAAGTCCGGCAAGGGCATGTCGCTGGTCAAGAACCCCAACTGGGATCCGGACACGGACATCACCCGGCACCAGTACGTCGACAAGTTCGACATCCAGTTCGGCGTCTCCTACCCCGACTCGACGCAGCGGCTGATGTCCGACAGCGCCGACAACCAGACGGCCGTCAGCTTCAACAACCAGGTCGACGCCGCCAGCCTCCAGCAGGTCGCCGGCACCCCGGACGTCAAGAAGCGCTCCACCTCCGGCTACCAGCCCTACGTCGGCGCCATGAACTTCAACATGAAGCGCCTGAAGGACAAGAAGGTCCGCGAGGCCATCGCCTACGCGCTGCCCATCCAGGCCATCCTGGACGCGTACGGCACGCCGGGCGGCGGCGAGCTGGCGGGCAGCTACATCAGCCCGACGCTCACCGGCCACAAGGACATCGACCCGTACGGCAAGCTCAAGAAGCCGATGGGCGACGTGGAGAAGGCCAAGCAGCTGCTCAAGGAGGCCGGCAAGGTCGGCATGAAGCTGACCTTCGCGTACACCAACGCGCCGGAGCCGCAGAAGTACTCGGTCGCGGTCGCCGACAACCTGCGCAAGGCCGGGTTCAACGTGCAGAACAAGGACCTGCCGTCGGACACGTACTACGACATCATCGGCAAGGTCGACAACCAGTTCGACATCTACCCGTCCGCGTGGGGCGCCGACTGGCCCAGCGCGCTGACCGTGATCCCGCCGGTCTACGACGGCCGCCAGATCCAGGACAACGCGCCGAACTACTCGCACTACAACAACCCCGCGGTCAACAAGGAGATCGACCGGATCTCCCAGCTGACCGACCAGAAGCAGGCGGCCCAGGACTGGTTCGCACTCGGCGAGAAGATCCTCAAGGAGGACCTGCCGCAGCTGCCGACCTTCTACTACAAGCAGGTCCAGCTCCACGGGTCCAAGGTCGGCGGGGTCGTCAACAACGACATCATCAGCTCCGTCGACCCGACCAAGATGTATGTGAAGAAGTGACGCAGCCGGCGCCCCGGCGCCGGCCGCACGCCGTGCGCCGTACGCGCCCGGTGTGTCCGCCGTCCCGGGCGGGCACACCGGCCCGGCGCACCACCGACCCTCTGGCTGCCCAAGAGAGCTGCGACCGCCATGCTGCGTTTTCTCTTCCGCCGGTCCCTCGGCGCGATCGTGATCCTGCTGATCATCAGCGCGTTCACGTTCTTCCTCTTCTTCGCCGCCCCCCGGGATCCCGCGCTGCTGGCCTGCGGAAAGAACTGCACGCCCGACGCCATCGCAGTGATCCACAAGAATCTCGGGCTCGACAAGCCGGTACCGGTCCAGTACTGGGAATTCATGTCCGGCATCGTCACCGGGCGGGATTTCGCCGTGGGCCACTGCTCGGCCCCCTGCTTCGGCTATTCCTTCGCCAATGGTGATCCCGTCTGGGACACGATCGTGGACCGGTTCCCGACCACCGTGTCGCTGACCATCGGCGCCGCCGCGGTGTTCCTGGGCGTCGGTGTCGGCACCGGCATGATCGCCGCCTGGAAACAGGGAAAGCTCATCGACAAGATTTTCAGCTCGTCGTCGCTGGTGCTCTCCTCGATGCAGATCTATTTCATCGGGCCGATCGTGCTCGCCCTGCTGGTCTACAACCTCGGCTGGTTCGGTCAGCCGAAATACGTGCCGCTGCTGGACGATCCCGTGGGCTGGTTCCTGGGGCTGATCATTCCGTGGTGCGTGCTGTCCGTCATCTTCACCGCGCAGTACACCCGTATGGCCCGCTCGTCGATGATCGAACAGCTCCAGGAGGACCACGTACGGACCGCCAAGGCCAAGGGAATGGCGTCCCGTACGGTCTTCTTCCGCTACGCCTGGCGCGGTTCGCTGATTCCCATCGTCACCATTTTCGGCATCGACCTGGGCTCCCTCTTCGGCGGCGCGATGATCACCGAGTACACCTTCGCGCTGCCGGGCCTGGGCACCCTCGCCGTGAAGTCGGTGCAGAACACCGACCTGCCCATGACCATGGGCGTGATGCTGTTCGCCGCGACCTTCATCATCCTGTTCAACATCGTGGTGGACGCCTGCTACGCGTTCATCGACCCGCGCGTGCGGCTGTCCTAGGAGAGGCCCCGTGTCCACACTCACCCAGCCCGCGGGCGCGCCGGGCCCGGCCACCTCAGGCCCGTTCCTGTCGGTACGCGACCTGTACGTGCGGTTCGCCACCGAGGACGGCGTCGTCAAGGCGGTCGACGACCTCTCCTTCGACCTGGAGCGCGGCCGCACGCTCGGCATCGTCGGCGAGTCCGGCTCCGGCAAGTCGGTCACCAACCTCGCCGTCCTGGGCCTGCACAGCCCCAACTACACGACGATCACCGGCGAGATCCTGCTGGACGGCGACGAGCTGACCGGCGCCCGGGAGAAGGACCTGGAGAAGCTGCGCGGCAACAAGATGGCGATGATTTTCCAGGACCCGCTGACGGCGCTGTCGCCGTACTACACCGTGGGCCGGCAGATCGCCGAACCGTTCGTCAAGCACACCGGCGCGACCAAGCGCGAGGGGCGGCAGCGCGCCATCGAGATGCTGCAGAAGGTCGGCATCCCGCAGCCGACGCTGCGGGTGGACGATTACCCGCACCAGTTCTCCGGCGGGATGCGGCAGCGCGCCATGATCGCCATGGCGCTGGTGTGCAACCCGTCGCTGCTGATCGCCGACGAGCCGACCACCGCGCTGGACGTGACCGTACAGGCACAGATCCTGGACCTGCTCAAGGACCTCCAGCAGGAGTTCGGCTCGGCGATCATCCTGATCACCCACGACCTGGGCGTGGTCGCCAACACCGCCGACGAACTGCTGGTGATGTACGCCGGGCGGGCCGTCGAACGCGGCACCGTCAAGGAGATCCTCACCGCGCCGCAGCACCCGTACACCTGGGGCCTGCTGGGCTCGATGCCGCGGCTGTCGGCGAGCGTCGAGGAGCCGCTGACGCCGATCCCGGGCACGCCCCCGAGCCTGCTCGCGCCGCCGTCGGGCTGCCCCTTCCACCCGCGCTGCGCCTTCGTCTCCGAAGTCGGCGGCACCCGCTGCCAGGACGAGCGGCCGGCGCTGGCGCCCGGCCGGGCGGCGGCCTGCCACCTGAGCCCCGAGCAGAAACACACCCTGTTCACCGAGCAGATCAAGCCCCGGCTGGGCTAGGAAGCGAAGCGACGACCATGAGCGCACCCGAAGACGTCATCGTGCCCGCTCCCCGTCCGGCCGCCGCCGAGCCCGGCGAGGTGCTGCTGACCGCGAAGGGCCTGACCAAACACTTCCCGATCATGGCCGGGTTCCCGTTCAAGCGCCGGGTGGGCGCGGTGCAGGCGGTCGACGGCATCGATCTGACCGTGCACAGCGGTGAGACGTTCGGCCTGGTCGGCGAGTCGGGCTGCGGCAAGTCCACCACCGGGCGGCTGCTGACCCGGCTGCTGGAGCCGACCGCCGGCACGATCACGTACCGGGGCCGGGACATCAGCCACGCCGGGCGCAAGGAGCTGGCGCCGGTCCGCTCCGAGATCCAGATGATCTTCCAGGACCCGTACTCGTCGCTGAACCCGCGGCAGACCGTCGGCACCATCATCGGCGGCCCCATGGAGATCAACGGCATCGCCCCGGAAGGCGGCCGGGAGAAGCGGGTGCGCGAGCTCCTGGAGATCGTCGGCCTCAACCCGGAGCACTACAACCGCTTCCCGCACGAGTTCTCCGGCGGCCAGCGCCAGCGCATCGGCGTCGCCCGCGCGCTCGCGCTGGAGCCGAAGCTGATCGTCGCGGACGAGCCGGTCTCCGCGCTGGACGTCTCCATCCAGGCCCAAGTGGTCAACCTGCTCCAGGAGTTGCAGCGGGAACTGAACATCGCGTTCCTGTTCATCGCGCACGACCTGGCGATCGTGCGGCACTTCAGCCAGCGGGTCGCGGTGATGTACCTGGGCAAGATCGTCGAGGTCGGCGACCGGGACTCGATCTACCGGCGCCCCCGCCACCCGTACACCCACGCGCTGCTCTCCGCCGTACCGGAGGCGCGGTTGCTGGACGCGCAGGAGGAGGCGGACGGCCGGGAACGCATCCGGCTGGCCGGCGACGTCCCGTCCCCGATCAACCCGCCGTCCGGCTGCCGCTTCCGCACCCGCTGCTGGAAGGCGCGCGACAAGTGCGCCGCCGAGGAGCCGCCGCTGGTGCAGCTCACCGGCAATGTGAGCGGGCACCTGACGGCGTGCCACTTCCCGGAGGAGCCCACGACGGCGGCGCGGGACGAGGACATCGTGCTGGACCCGGCGCTGGCGGCGATCGAGGACGCGGTACCCGGTACGGAGGCGGCCGACGGGACTGCCTGACCGGCCGGATCCCCGGCGGCCCCGCGTCCCTTGGCGTCGGGTCAGCCGTGGGTGCCGGACCCGCCGTGGGTGTCGGACCAGCCGTCCTGGGCAGGCGCCGAGGACGCACTGGATCCACCAAAGGACAGATGACCCACATGGCTCACCGCTTTCCGGCCCGGACCCGCACCCGCGTCCCCCTCCTGGCCGCCACCGGGGCCCTGACGCTCCTCTGCGCGGCCACCCCGGCCGTCGCTGCCGCCGCACCGCACCCTGCGGCGCCGCGCCCCACCTACGCGATAGCCCACCGGGTGCTGACCGCGGACGGCGTGGACACGGCGCTGCGGCACGGCGCCAACGCCGTCGAGATCGACGCCACCGCCTGGAAGAAGGGCTGGTGGGCGGATCACGACGGCACTCCTACCAGCGCCGGTGACCCGATGGAGGCCATGCTCCGGCGCATCGCCCAGCGCCGCGCCGAGGGCCGGAACGTCACCTTCGTGTGGCTGGACATCAAGAACCCGGACCACTGCCGCAGCGACGACGCGAAGTGGCGGCACTGTTCGGTCGCGGCGCTGCGCGACCTGGCCCGCCGCACCGTCGAGAAGCAGGGCGTCCGGGTGCTGTACGGGTTCTACGGCACCGAGGGCGGCACCGGCTGGAAGGACATCACGTCCGGCGGTCTGCGGCCGGTCGAGGGGGTCGGGCTCAGCGGGAACGCGAAGGACGTGGCGAAGACCTTCGCGACGTACGGCGCGCGCATTCCCGCTGACCAGCGCGTGATGGACAAGGGCCTCTTCAGCATCTCGCTCGGCACCCGCAGGATCACTTCAGAACTCCAGGCCGGTTCGCGGGCCCGGGACCGCAGGGAACTCGCCTCGACGGCCGGCTGGACGGTCGGTACGGGCGACGCGAAGAACGCCGCCAGGCTGCTGGCGCCGTACGCTTCCGGCGGTGCCGACGCCGACGGCCTCATCTACGGGCTGCGGGCCGCCTGCTACCCGGACGGCACGTCCAAGTGGCGCGGCGGCTGCGGCACCGACGAGTCCTCGGTGCGCGAAGCGCTGTCCGCCGTCACCGGTTACGTCGCCGGGCACCCGGCCGAGCGGCGCATGGCCACGACCGGCGACGTACCGTTCGGCAGCTGACACCGGAGCCGCGACCGGCCCGTCCCGTCACCCGCCCGGCACGACCTGCCGTTCCTCCGCGAAGTGGCACGCCGAGGCGTGCCGGGCCGGGCCCGACACCTCCTCGAACCCCTCCGGCACCGCGAGCGCCGGCACCTCCAGCGCGCACCGCTCCCGCGCCTTCCAGCAGCGGGTGCGGAAGCGGCAGCCGGACGGCGGGTCGGCCGGTGAGGGCACGTCACCGCTCAGCAGGATGCGTTCGCGCCGGTCGCGCGCGTCCGGGTCCGGTACGGGGACGGCGGACAGCAGGGCCTGGGTGTACGGGTGCGTCGGGTGGCCGTAGATCTCCTCCTCCGTACCGACCTCGACGAAGCGGCCGAGGTACATCACGGCGACCCGGTCGGAGATGTGCCGCACGACCGACAGGTCGTGCGCGATGAAGACGTACGACAGGTCGAACTCGTCCTGGAGACGCTCCAGCAGATTGACGACCTGGGCCTGCACCGACACGTCCAGCGCGGAGACCGGCTCGTCCGCCACGATCACCTCCGGGCGCAGCGCCAGGCCGCGGGCGATGCCGATGCGCTGGCGCTGGCCGCCGGAGAACTGGTGCGGATAGCGGTTGATGTACTCCGGGTTGAGCCCGACGACGTCCAGCAGGTCCTGGACCTTCCTGCGCCGGTCGCCCTTCGGGGCCGCCTCCGGGTGGATCTCGTACGGCTCGCCGATGATGTCGCCGACCGTCATCCGCGGGTTCAGCGAGGTGTACGGGTCCTGGAACACCATCTGGATGTTGCGCCGTACGGCCTTCAGCGCGCGCCCCGACAGCCGGGTGATGTCCTCGCCCCGGTACAGGATCCGGCCGCCCGTCGGCTGCTCCAGCCCGACCAGCAGCTTGGCGACCGTCGACTTGCCGCAGCCGGACTCCCCCACGATCCCCAGCGTCTCGCCCTTGCGCAGCACGAACGAGACGGTGTCCACCGCCTTGACCGAGCCGACCTGCTTGCGCAGTACGACGCCGCGCGTCAGCGGGTAGTGCTTGGCCAGGTCCCGTACGTCCAGGACGGGCTCTGCGGCGCGGACGTCCGCCTCAGCGCTCACGGGCGGTCTCCTCCCTCACTGACGGTCTCCTCCCAGAAGTGGCAGGCGCTGGCCCGGCCCGGTGCCACGTCGTAGAGCGGCGGCCGGTCCGTACGGCAGACGTCCCGTGCCTTGGGGCAGCGCGGGTGGAAGGGGCAGCCCGGCGGGATGGCGGTCAGGCTGGGCGGCAGGCCCTTGATCGCGTACAGTTCGCGGCCCTTCTGGTCCAGGCGCGGGATGGAGTCCAGCAGGCCGCGGGTGTACGGGTGCGCGGGCGCCCGGTAGAGGTCGTGCACGGGGGCGGTCTCCACGATCCGGCCCGCGTACATCACCGCGATCGTGTCGGCCACGTCCGCGACCACGCCCAGGTCGTGGGTGATCAGCACGAGCCCCATCGCGTACTCCCGCTGGAGCTCCGCCAGCAGGTCCATGACCTGGGCCTGCACCGTCACGTCGAGCGCCGTCGTCGGCTCGTCCGCGATGATCAGGTCGGGGCCGAGGGCCAGCGCCATCGCGATCATGATGCGCTGGCGCATCCCGCCGCTGAACTGGTGCGGATAGTCGCCCACCCGGCTCCTGGCCGCCGGGATGCGCACCCGGTCCATCAGCTCGGCCGCGCAGCCGCGCGCCTCCTTGCGGGACATGCCCCGGTGCACCTCGAACATCTCGCCGAGCTGGGCCCCCACGCTCAGCACCGGATTGAGCGCCGACAGCGCGTCCTGGAAGATCATCGCCAGCCCGGTGCCCCGGATCCGGCGCCGCTCCTCGGCGCCCATCCGCAGCAGGTCACGCCCGTGGAAGAGGATCTCGCCGCCGGTGATGTGCCCGGGCGGGGTGTCCAGGATGCCCAGGACGGCCTGCGCGGTCACCGACTTGCCCGACCCGGACTCCCCCAGCACGGCCAGCGTCTCGCCCGCGCCCACCCGGTAACTGACCCCGTTGACCGCGTGCGCCACCCCGTCCCTGGTCCGGAACTCCACCTTCAGGTCGCGTACCTCCAGCAGGGTGCCGCCGTCCGCCCCGGCGGCCTGCCGCGTCCCGTCAGCCGTCATCCACCGTCTCCTCAGCGCAGCTTGGGGTCGAGGGCGTCGCGCACCGCGTCGCCGAGCATGATGAACGCCAGTACGGTCAGGCTGAGCGCGCCGGCGGGCCACAGCAGCATGTGCGGCGCGTTGCGGATCTGTTTGGACGCCTCGGAGATGTCGATGCCCCAGGAGACGGTCGGCGGTTTCAGCCCCACGCCCAGGTAGGACAGCGTCGCCTCCAGCGCGATGTACGTACCGAGGGCGATGGTCGCCACGACGATCACCGGCGCGACCGCGTTGGGCGCCAGGTGCCGCAGCAGCAGCCGGGTGTTGCCGGCCCCCAGCGCCCGCGCGGCCTGCACGAAGTCGGCCTGCTTGACGGTCAGTACGGAGCCACGGGCGATCCGGGCCAGCTGCGGCCAGCCCAGCAGCACGATGAACCCGACCACCGGCCATACGGAGCCGGACGGCACCACGGACAGGAAGACCAGGCCGCCCAGCAGCATCGGAATGGCGAAGAACATGTCCGCGATCCGCGAGAGCAGCGCGTCCCACCAGCCGCCGAAGAACCCGGCCAGGCCGCCCAGCACCCCGCCGAGGAGGGCCGCCCCGGCCGTGGCGCACACGCCGACCGTCACGGAGGCGCGGGCCCCGTAGACCGTCCGCGCGAAGACGTCGCAGCCCTGGGTGTCGAAGCCGAACGGGTGGCCGCCGCGCGCGCCCTCCTGCGACCGGGTGATGTCGCAGTCCAGCGGGTCCGTGCTGGTCAGCAGGGACGGCCAGACGGCGATCAGCAGGAAGAAGAGGATCAGCAGCCCCGAGAGGATGAAGACCGGGTTGCGGCGCAGGTCGTGCCAGGCGTCCGACCACAGGCTGCGGGCCCGGACGCCGGCCGGCTGCACGCCGGTCCCCTGCGGCGCGCCCGGGGCGCCGGGCACCTCCGGTGTCCCGCCGAATCCGCCCATGGTCTCCGCCTCGACGGCGGGCAGCGGCGTGCCGCCGCCCGCCGTCCGGAACGGCTCGGGGCGCTCGGGTTCAGACATAGCGGATCCTCGGGTCGAGCACGGCGTACAGGAGGTCGACGATCAGGTTGGCCAGCAGGAAGACGATGACCAGGACGGTCACGAAGCCGACGACGGTCGGGGAGTTCTGGCGGACGATGCCCTGGTACAGCTCGTAGCCGACGCCGTGCACATTGAAGATCCGCTCGGTGACCACCGCGCCGCCCATCAGCGTGCCGACGTCCGCGCCGATGAAGGTGACCACCGGGATCAGCGAGTTGCGCAGCAGGTGCCGTACGACGATGCGGCGCCGGGGCAGGCCCTTGGCGACGGCCGTCCGGACGTAATCGGCGCGGGCGTTCTCCGCGATCGAGGTCCGGGTCAGCCGGGTGACGTACGCCAGTGACACCAGCGCCAGCACACAGCCCGGCAGCAGCAGCTCGTCCAGGGGCGCGCCCAGCGCGACGGCCGGGCTCACCCACGCCCACTTCACGCCCAGCAGGTACTGGAGCGCATAGCCGCTGACGAACGTCGGCACGGACACCACGATCAGCGTGAGCACCAGCACCCCGGAGTCCAGCAGCCGCCCCCGCCGCAGCCCGCTGAGCACACCGAGCGTCACCCCGACGACGATCTCGGCGACGATGGCGACGGCGGTCAGCCGCAGCGTGACGGGAAAGGCGGTGCCCATCTTGTCCAGGACCGGCTGCCCGTCGAACGTGGTGCCGAAGTCACCGCTGAAGATCTGGCCCATGTAATGCAGGTACTGCTGCCACAGCGGCTGGTCCAAATGGAGTTCGCGGCGGATCTGCGCGGCGGTCGCCGGGTCGGGGGCGCGGTCGCCGGACAGCGCCGCGACCGGATCGCCGAGGGCGTACACCATCACGAAGATGAGGAAGGTGGCGCCGATGAAGACCGGCACCATCTGCAACAGCCGCCGGATCACATAACGCACCATGGCCGTACGCCGCCCCTCAGTCCTTGATCGTGATCTGTCCGTACACCGGGACACTGAAGGGATTCAGGGCGACGTTCTCCACCCGGTCCGCGTAACCGCCACTGCCGTTCTGGTACCAGAGCGGAATGGCCGGCATCTCCCGGGCGAGAATCCGCTCGGCCCGGTGATACGTCTCATTCACCTGCCGCTGCTCGCTCTCCGCGTTCGCGCGGCTCACCAGCCGGTCGAATTCCTTGTTGCTCCAGCCGGAGTCGTTGGACGACGCGCCGGTGAAGTACTGGCTCTGCAGGAAGGTCTGGATCAGCGGATAGTCCATCTGCCAGCCGGCGCGGTAGGGGCCGCTCATCTTCTTCTGCGTGACCTTGGTGCGGTAATCGGCGAAGGTGCCCATCGGCGCCCCGTCGCACACATGCCGGCCCAGCGCCTTGTTCACGCTGTTGCACAGGGCGTCCACCCACAGCTTGTGCGATCCGGTGTCCGCGTTGTACGTCACCTTCATCGACCCGCCCGGAATCCCGCCGCCCTCGGCGACCAGCTTCCGGGCCCCGGCCGGGTCGTACGTACAGGCCGCACCGCACAGTCCCGCCTGGTAGCCGCCCTGCTCCCCCAAGGCCATCGCGGTCCAGTCGGTGGCGGGCGTACGCGTGCCCCGGAAGATCTGCCGGGTGATCGCCGGCCGGTTGACGGCCATGGAAATGCCCCGCCGGACCTTTTCCACTCCCGCCTTCGACCACTTCTCGTCATACATCGGAAACGACAGCGTCTGAATGATCCCGGCAGGCTGGTTGATGTACCGCCCGCCCAGATCCTTGTGCACATGCTTGAGCTGCGGCGCCGGTACGTCGTCGACGAGATCGAGGTTTCCCGCCATCAGATCCGTGTACGCGGTGTCATTGTCCGTGTAGACCTGGAGGTCCACCCCGCCGTTCTGCGCGCGGTCCGGCCCCGGATACTCCTTCCACCTCCGCAGCCGCATGATCCCGCCCTTGGCGTACGACTGCACCGCGTACGGCCCGTTGCCGACCGGCTTTGCCAGCCACTTCTCGTGGTCGGTGAAGAACAGCCGGGGCAGCGGCAGAAAAGCGTTGTACCCGAGCAGGTCCGGCCACAGCCCGAACTTCTGGTTCAGCCGCACCGTGAACGTCAGGTCGTCCACGACCTTCAGCCCACGCATCGTCTGCGCGCCCGGCTTCGCCCCCGCCTCTTCCGGGTGCACGTCCTCGTACCCCTCCACCTGGCTGAAGAACGGCGCGCCCTGCTGCCGGTTGGTGACCAGTGCCCCGTAATTCCACGCGTCGACGAACGAGCGCGCGGTCACCTTCTCCCCGTTGCTGAACGTCCACCCCGGCTTGACCTTGACGGTGAAATTCCGCGCGTCCGGCGATTCGACGGACTCCGCGACCATGTTCTCCGCGACGGCGGTCCGCGGGTTGTACCGCTTCAGCCCCCGGAAGGCCAGGTCGAGCACCTTGCCGCCCTGCACGTCGGTGGTGTTGGCCGGCTCCACCGGGTTCTGCGGATCGCCCCACGAGGCCCGTACGACCGTGGGGTCCTGCCCGCCCCCGCCGCACCCGGCCAGGACGACCGCGGCAGCCGCGCACCCCACCGCCCCGACACGCCAGGCACCCCGCACCGACCCGCCTCCTCAGAGCCACGGCCCCGGACCCCCACCGGCCCGGCCTGCCACCCCCAACCTGGCACCTCCCGCCCGCCGCACCCCGTCACCCGGGCGCAACACGGGGCAGAACCCCCCGTACGAGCGATCTTCGTCACTCCCCGTAGGGCTCGCACCCGACCCCGTCGCCGTCCCGGTCGAGGTGGTTCGGGTCGTCGGTCCCCACGGCGGTGGGCCCGTCGAGGTCCGAGCAGTCGATGTCCGGCCCGCCGGTCGACGGCCCGGGACGAGGGGTGCCTCCCCCTCCGTCACTCGGCGTCGGCCCCGCCACCTCCCGGATCGCCGCCGCGACGATCGCCCCGTCCCGCACCGTGTACGTCCCGGCGAAGGACCGCACCGATCCGTCCCGCTGTTCGGCTCGGAGTGTCACCGTGACCACGTCGCCGCTCACCCCGACGATGTGCACGGTGTCGCGGGCGGTGTCGGCGAAGCCCGCGGCGAAGCTGTCGTACGAGCCTCCGAGGTGCTTGCCGCCCAGGTCCCAGGCGCGGCGGAAGTCGTGGGCGTTGACGGCGGCGTAATAGTCCTGGACGACGGTGGCGGCGTCCTGTGCGGTGGCGGTGCCGGTGCCGGTTTCTGGCGGCGCCGTCCCGCTGCCGGTGGGCGCGGGCGCCGGCTCCCCGGTGACCGTGCGCGTACTGGTGACCGTGGTCTCCGTACGGCCCGGACGGTCCGCGCCGGACGAGCCGCAGCCCGCCAGAGCGGCCGCGGCGGCGGTCAGGACGGCGGCGGACGTCGTGATGCCAAGGCGGCGCATCGGCCTCACCCCACCCGGTGGTACGTGCTTACACCACCAGTCTGCGCCGCGGGTCCGGGCTCCGCCCGTGGATCACCCGGCCGCCGGGCCGAAGCCGCCGGCCTTCAGCGCCCGCACCAGCCCGGCGAGCGCGCCTTCGGACACTCCCAGCACCGTCTCGGGCTCGTCGCTCTCCCGCATCCGCCGGTGTCCGTCGGTCCCGGCCGCCACCTCGACGCACGCCTCGGTGTGCCCTTCGCTGAAGCTGGACTTCTGCCATGCGAACCGGGACATGTACACCTTCCTAGAGCAGGGGGTACAGGAGGCGCTCGATGAGCCGCACCGTGTCCTTGGCGTGCTGCGCCTCCGGCGGAAGCGCCGCCTTCGTCAGCTTAGCGAACGTGTGCGCGTATCTGCTGACGGCCTCGACTTCCCCCAGGTACAGGGAGTTCTCGACGTGCGGGACCACCACCGTCGACAGCTCACGCACGCGCGGCATCAGTACGGTGAAGGGAGTCCCGAAGGGCACCGGCCCGTCGAACGGGAGCACCTGGAGCGTCACGTTCGGCAGGTGACAGGCGTCGATCAGGCGCAGCAACTGGTCCCGCATGAGCGCACGGCCTCCGAGGGTGACGCGCAGCGCGGCCTCGTGGACGACCATGTGCAGCCGCGGCGCCGATTCCCCCGACAGCACCCGCTGCCGCTCCACCCGGAAGTCCACCGCGGCGGCCTCCGCGCTGCGGGGCACGTCCACGTACCCGCCGCGGTGGACGGCCGCGGCGTACGCCCTCGTCTGGAGCAGGCCGGGCACGAACATCGGCTCGTAGCAGGCGATGGACTCGGCTCCGGCCTCCAGTTCGGCGAAGTCGAGCAGCGGGGCCCGTACGCTGTTGCGGTACAGGCTCCACCACCCTTTTCCGGACTGCTGTCCGAGGTCGATCAGCGCTTCGACGTACGCGGGATCGAGGTCCCCGGCCTCGTCGGCGAGCCTGCGCAGCCGTTCGGCGGACAGGCTCGTGCGTCCGCTCTCGACATTGCTGATGTGCGACTGGTGCATCCCCATCAGGGCAGCACTCTCACCCACGGACAGTTTCGCGCGCTCGCGCAGCTTGCGGACTTCCGCCCCGAAGCGTCGCTGGCGGTACGTGGGGTTGGCGCGCAGGCCCATCGGTCCCTCCCTCGATGCACGCGAGCAGTATTTCGCAACTCAGCATCTCAGCAATGTGGTTGTGAATAGGCAACCCCTGTCGCTACCTTGAGTACGGCGCCAGTCACAGACTGCACTCACCTGGAGGCTGCCTCATGAGCACGCCCAGCGATACCTGGTCCTACGGCCTGTTCATCCCGCATGACCCCCGGGCGGTCGGTGTCGTCAGAGCCGCGTTGCGGCACATTCTGGACGGGGCCGGGCTGACCTGTCTGACGGAGACGGCGGAGCTGATGGTGTCGGAGCTGGTGACCAACTCGTACCAGTACGCGAAGACCGATGCGTACGTGAGTGTGGACCGCTCGCCGTTCGATCTCACGATCGCCGTGTGGGACACCGGGCCGGGCATGCCGGAGCGGCAGAAGGCCGAGATCGACGAGGAGTACGGGCGCGGGCTCGGGATCGTGGAGACGTGCGCCGACAGCTGGGGGGTGCGGGACTATCCGAACGGCAAGGCGGTGTGGTTCACCGTGGCGCCGAAGGGGGCGGGGGCGTAGGCCGGGTACGCGTACGGGGGCGCACGGAGCCGAAGCTCCGGGCGCCCCCGCGTACGCGCGTGCGGGCCGGCTCAGGCCGCGCCGACCACGTCCTTCTCCTCCGCGAAGTGGCAGGCCGAGTCGTGCGCCGCCAGGCTGTCCGAGGACGCGAAGCGCTCCGGGACGGCGAGCAGCGGCACCTCCTCGGCGCACTTGTCCTGGGCCTTCCAGCAGCGGGTGCGGAAGCGGCAGCCCGACGGCGGGTTGGCCGGGGACGGCACGTCGCCGGAGAGGATGATCCGCTCGCGGCCCAGCCGGGCCTCCGGGTCCGGCACGGGGACCGCGGAGAGCAGCGCCTGGGTGTACGGGTGGGTGGGGTGGTCGTAGATCTGCTCGTCGGTGCCGATCTCCGCCATCTTGCCGAGGTACATCACCCCGACCCGGTCCGAGATGTGCCGGACGATGGACAGGTCGTGCGCGATGAAGAGGTAGGAGAGGTTGAACTCGTCCTGGAGCTTCTCCATCAGGTTGATGACCTGCGCCTGGACCGACACGTCCAGCGCCGAGACCGGCTCGTCGCAGATGATGATCTCGGGGTTGAGCGCGAGACCGCGGGCGATGCCGATGCGCTGGCGCTGGCCGCCGGAGAACTGGTGCGGATAGCGGTTGATGTACTCCGGGTTGAGCCCGACGACGTCCAGCAGGTCCTGGACCTTCTTGCGCCGGTCGCCCTTCGGCGCCACCTCCGGGTGGATGTCGAAGGGCTCGCCGATGATGTCGCCGACCGTCATCCGCGGGTTCAGCGAGGTGTACGGGTCCTGGAACACCATCTGGATGTTGCGGCGCACGGCCTTCAGCGCGCGCCCCGACAGCCGGGAGATGTCCTCGCCCTTGTAGAAGACCTCGCCCGACGTCGCCCGCTCCAGGTTCATCAGCAGCTTGGCGACGGTGGACTTGCCGCAGCCGGACTCGCCGACGATGCCGAGCGTCTCGCCCTGGTAGAGCTCGAAGGAGATGCCGTCGACGGCCTTGACCGCGCCGACCTGCTTCTTGAACAGGATGCCCTGGGTGAGCGGGAAGTGCTTGACCAGATTGCGGACTTCGAGGATGGGCTTGCGCGCCGTGTCCTTCTTGGGCTCAGCCATTGATCGTCTCCTCCCAGAAGTGGCACGCGCTGCCGCGGCCGTCGCTGACGCTGTGCAGCGGCGGCGCCTCGGTGCGGCAGACGTCCTGCGCCTTGGGGCAGCGCGGGTTGAACGCGCAACCCGTCGGGATGTTCAGCAGGTTGGGCGGCAGGCCCTTGATCGCGTACAGCTCCTGGCCCTTCTGGTCCAGGCGCGGGATGGAGTCCAGCAGGCCGCGCGTGTACGGGTGCGCGGGGTTCTTGTACAGCTCGTGGACGGGCGCGTGCTCGACGATCCGGCCCGCGTACATCACCGCGATCTTGTCGGCGACGTCGGCGACCACACCCAGGTCGTGGGTGATCAGGATCAGGCCCATGTTGTACTCGCGCTGGAGGTCCGCGAGCAGGTCCATGACCTGGGCCTGGACGGTCACGTCGAGCGCCGTCGTCGGCTCGTCCGCGATGATCAGGTCCGGCTCCAGCGCCAGCGCCATGGCGATCATGATGCGCTGGCGCATACCGCCGGAGAACTGGTGCGGGTAGTCCGAGACGCGGGCCGCCGCGGCCGGGATCTTGACCCGGTCCATCAGCTCGATCGCCTTGGCCTTGGCGTCCTTCTTGGACATGCCCTGGTGGACCCGGAACATCTCGCCGAGCTGGTAGCCGACGGTGAGCACCGGGTTCAGCGACGACAGCGCGTCCTGGAAGATCATGGCGATCTTCGCACCGCGGATCCGGCGGCGCTCGTCGGGCGTCATCTTCAGCATGTCCTGGCCGCGGAAGAGGATCTCGCCCTGCGGGATCTTCGCCGGCGGCATGTCCAGGATGCCCATCACGGCCTGCGCGGTGACGGACTTGCCGGAGCCGGACTCGCCGAGCACGGCGAGCGTCTCGCCGGCGCTGACGTTGTAGTTGACGCCGTTGACGGCCTTGACGACGCCGTCCCGGGTGTGGAATTCGACGTGCAGGTCACGGACGTCGAGCAGCGGACCGCTGTCCTTGGCGTCCGTCCCCGGCTGGGGGACGTCCGCGGTCTTGGAGATGGTGGTCACGTACGCCTCCCTCAGCGCAGCTTGGGGTCGAGGGCGTCGCGCACCGCGTCGCCGAGGAGGATGAACGCCAGCACCGTGATGCTCAGGAACGCCGACGGGATGAGCAGTACGTGCGGCGCGTCGCGCAGCACGTCCTTGGCCGCGGAGATGTCCACGCCCCAGGAGATGGCCGGCGGCTGTAGGCCGATGCCCAGGTAGGACAGGGTGGCCTCGGCGGAGATGTAGCCGGCCAGCGCGATGGTGGCCACCACGATCACCGGGCCGATGGCGTTCGGCAGGATGTGCTTGAACAGGATGCGGCCGTTGCCGGCGCCGAGCGCCTTGGCGGCCGTCACGAAGTCCGACTGCTTCTGGGTGATGACCGCGCCGCGCATGACGCGGGCAAGCTGCATCCAGCCGAAGACGGCCAGGCCCAGGGTCACGGTCCACACGGTGCGGTTGGTGAACGCCTGGAGCAGTACGAGCGCGCCGAGCAGCAGCGGGATGCCGAAGAACACGTCGGTGACGCGCGACAGGAGGGCGTCGGCCCAGCCGCCGAAGTATCCGGCGAGCATGCCGAGCAGGCCGCCGAAGACGGTGACGGCGAAGGTCACGCAGACACCGACGATGATCGAGGCGCGGGCGCCGTAGACCGTACGGGCCCACACGCTCTGGCCCTGCTTGTTGTAGCCGAACCAGTCCACCTGGAACAGGTGCGACCACTGGGGCTGGCCCAGGTAGTGGTTGCGCAGGTCCGCGCGGTAGGGGTCGGCGCCCGTGAACAGCGAGGGCACGATCGCCATGACGATCAGCAGCACGAGCAGCACGCCGGCGATCCAGAACATCGGCCGGACGCGCAGTTCGCGCCAGGCGTCCTGGCCGAGGCTGCGGGGCTTGTTGGCGGGGCCGCCGGCGGCCTCGGCGGCGGCAGCGCCGACGCCGGGTGCCGCGAGGTCCACGGTGTCGCCGGTGGTGCCCGGACCCGCGATGCTGCCGGGGTTCACAGTTGTCTTCTCAGGCATAGCGGATCCTCGGGTCCAGAACGGCGTACAGCAGGTCCACGACCAGGCTGCTCACGAGGTAGATCAGGACGAGCACCGTCACGATGCCGACCACGGTGGGGCCTTCACTGGTCTGGATCGCCCGGTAGAGCGTGTTGCCGATGCCCTGGACGTTGAAGATGCCCTCGGTGACGATGGCGCCGCCCATCAGCATGCCGAGGTCGGTGCCGAGGAAGGTGACCACGGGGATCAGGGAGTTGCGCATCAGGTGCACGCCCAGGCGCCGGCTCTTGGGCAGGCCCTTGGCGAGCGCGGTGCGCATGTAGTCGGCGCGCAGGTTCTCCGCGACGGTGGTACGGGTGAGCCGGGTGACGTACGCGAGCGACAGGGCGCCGAGAACGATCGCCGGGACGGTCAACTGCCCCAGGTTCATGGAGTCCTGGACCGTCGGTGTGATCAGCTGCCACTTCAGGCCCAGGAAGAACTGGGCGAGGAAGCCGAGCACGAACACCGGGACCGAGATGATGATCAGGGTGAGCACCAGGACCAGCTGGTCGATGAACTTGCCGCGCTTGAGGCCGGTGAGCATGCCGAGCGCGACACCGATGACCACCTCGATGGCGAAGGCGTAGAGCGCCAGCCGGATGGTGACCGGGAAGGCCTCGCCGATCAGGTCGGCGACCGGGCGGCCGGTGAAGCTCTGTCCGAAGTCGCCCTTGAACAGGCCGGTCAGGTAATTCCAGTACTGGGTCAGCATGGGCTGGTCCAGCCCGAACTGGTGCCGAAGTCTGGCGACGGTGGCCGGGTCGGCGGCCTTGTCACCGAAAAGCGCCTTGATGGGGTCGCCCGGCAGCGAATACACCATCAGGAAAATGAGCAGAGTGGTCCCGATGAAGACCGGGATCATCTGGAGCAGTCGCCTCGCGACATAACGCCCCATGGTTCCTCCTGTCGCTGACGGGCCCAGCGGCCGCCGCACCCCTGGGGTGACCGGGGCGGGCGGCTACTGGGCCTGCGTCACATGCAGCGTCCCGGTTACTTCTTCTTGACCTCGACGTCGGTCCAGATCGCCTGGCGGTAGGTGTCGAACTTCACGTTCTGCACGTTGTTCGAGTAACCGCCGAGGGTGTGGTCGAAGAACAGCGGGATGGAGGGCATCGTCTCCGTCAGCTTCTTCTCGGCCTGGCCGTAGAGCTTGTTCGACTCCTCGATGGTCTTGGCACTGTTGGCCTGGTCCATCAGCTTGTCCAGCTCGGGGTCGGAGAAGCCCATGTCGTTCGCGCCGGCACCGGTGCGGTACTGCTCGGAGATGAAGTTGGAGATGTTCGGGAAGTCCTGGACCCACGCCATACGGAAGGCGCTGTCCATCTTCTTGCCGGTGATCTCGTTACGGACCTGCTGGAAGGTGGGGCGCGGCTGGGCGGCGCAGTTCACGCCGGTGTTCTGCTTGATGTCGTTGCAGACCGCCTCGGCCCAGTCCCGGTGGCCGCCGTCGTTGTTGAAGGTGATGGTCATCTTGTTGCCGGGGACGCCACCGCCTTCCTTGATCAGCTGCTTGGCCTTGGTCGGGTTGAACTTGCAGAACTCGCCGCAGGCGTCCTTCGTGTAGCCCTCGACGACGGTGGGCACCCAGCCGGTGGCCGCGTCGTAGGCGTCCTTCAGGACGGTCTTGACAATGGTTTCGCGGTCGATGGCCATGGACAGGCCCTGACGGACCTTGGCCTTCTCGGGCTTGCCCCACTCCTTGTCGTACAGGGGGAAGGCGATGGTGGTCTGGCCGCCGTACGGCTCGTTGACGGCGCGGTCACCGAGGTCGGCCTTGAACTTGCTGGTCGCCGAGTTCGGGACCTTGTACATGATGTCGACCTTGTCGGAGACCAGGTCGTTGTAGGCGCTGTCGTCCGTGTTGTAGAACTTGAAGATCACGCCGCCGTTCTTGGGCTTGTCCACGCCCTGGTAATCGGCGAACTTCTTCGTCTTGAACTGGACCTTGTGCTCCCAGTTCCCGTCCTGCTGGTACGGACCGTTGCCGATCGGGTGCTCACCGAACGCCTTGGTGTCCTTGAAGAACGCCTTGGGCAGCGGGAAGAAGGCGTCGTAGAACAGCCGCTCCTTGAAGGTGGAGACCGGCTTCGACAGCTCGATGGTGAACTCGTGGTCGTTGACGACCTTCAGACCCGACATCTTGTCGGTCTCGGGGTCACCCTCCTTGGGGTGCACCTCCTCGTAGCCCTTGATGAACTCGAACCAGGAGGCGTTCAGCTGGGCGTTCTTGGCGTTGGCGCCCCAGTTCCAGGCGTCCACGAAGGAGGAGGCCGTCACCGGCTCGCCGTTGTGGAACTTCCAGCCCTTCTTCAGCTTCACCGTGAAGTGCTGGTTGTCCGTGGACTCGATGCTCTCGGCATTCTGGTAACGCAGCTTGCCCTTGGCGTCGAAGTCGACGAGACCGCGGAAGAGGTTCTTGATGATGTAGCCGCCGCCGACCTCGTTGGAGTTGGTCGGGATCAGCTCGTGCTGCGGCTCGGTGTTGTAGTAGGTGTACGTGCCGTTGGGGTCAACGGCCGCCTTGTTGCCACTACCACTGCCGCCGCCGCACGCCGTGGCGGTCATCGCCACGACAATCGCACCTGCGACCCAGGTGGCGCTCTTGGCACCGCGCATGGGACTGCCTCCTCATGAGTCCATTCACTTCATGGAAAGGAGCTGCCCGCAGCTGACACCCCTGACAGCCAGCGACCAGCCCCTGCTGCTCGTGAGTCGGCGCTCCCCACAGCGCGTGACCCATTGACCCGAGCTCAATGCACCCCAGTCTCAGTCACGTTCGCCCCATAAACCACGTGTAAGGGGTCTCGGTTTGGTCACATCCGGTTCCCAGGAGTTCGGAATCCGGACAAACCAAACCATCCAGACGGTAACGAAACGGACCGTCGGTGCACCACATGATGATCTACGTCCGCAATTCGGACTCACCATGGCCGGATCGCAACCGGAATCCCGTTGACGCGGTGATCAAGAATGCGCTAGCCGGTCCGCCGTACCGGTAAACGGAAAGCGCCCCACCGGATCGGAAATCCGGTGGGGCGCTTTCGGAGCGTAATCGCCGGGCGGGCGCCGGGCGTCACCCGGTGTGACGGGGCGGCCGCGCGGCGGGCGTCAGCGCTTCGCGCGCGAAGCGGTGCGGCCGCGCTCCTTCTGGTCCAGGACGACCTTGCGGATACGCACGGCCTCCGGGGTCACCTCGACGCACTCGTCGTCGCGGCAGAACTCCAGCGACTGCTCCAGGGAGAGCTTGCGCGGCGGCACGATCGCCTCGAAGGAGTCCGCGGAGGAGGAGCGCATGTTGGTGAGCTTCTTCTCCTTGGTGATGTTCACGTCCATGTCGTCGGAGCGCGAGTTCTCACCGACGATCATGCCCTCGTACACCTCGGTGCCCGGCTCGACGAAGAGCACGCCGCGCTCCTGGAGGTTGGTCATCGCGAAGGCGGTGACCGCACCGGCCCGGTCGGCGACCAGCGAACCGTTGTTACGGGTGGTCAGGGTGCCGAACCAGGGCTCGTGGCCCTCGTGGATGGAGTGCGCGATACCGGTGCCGCGGGTGTTGGTCAGGAACTCCGTACGGAAGCCGATCAGGCCACGCGACGGGACGACGAACTCCATGCGGACCCAGCCCGAGCCGTGGTTGGACATGTTGTCCATCCGGCCCTTGCGCACGCCCATGAGCTGGGTGACCGCGCCCATGTGCTCCTCGGGCACGTCGATCGTCATGCGCTCGACGGGCTCGTAGGTCTTGCCGTCGACCTCCTTGGTGACCACCTGCGGCTTGCCGATGGTCATCTCGAAGCCCTCGCGGCGCATCTGCTCGACCAGGATGGCCAGCGCCAGCTCACCGCGGCCCTGCACCTCCCAGGCGTCGGGGCGCTCGGTGTCCAGCACGCGCAGCGAGACGTTACCGATCAGCTCGCGGTCCAGACGGTCCTTGACCTGGCGGGCGGTGACCTTGCGGTCCTTGACCGCGGCCTTGGCGTCCGCGCCCTTGCCGGTGCCGCCACGGCCGACCAGCGGCGAGGTGTTCGTACCGATGGTCATCGAGATCGCGGGCTCGTCGACCGTGATCAGCGGCAGCGCGACCGGGTTCTCCGGGTCGGCCAGCGTCTCGCCGATCATGATGTCGGGGATACCGGCGACGGCGCAGATGTCGCCGGGGCCCGCCACCTCGGCCGGCTTGCGGGTCAGCGCCTCGGTCATCATCAGCTCGGTGATGCGCACGTTCTGCACCGAGCCGTCGCGCTTCATCCACGCGACGGTCTGGCCCTTGCGCAGCTCGCCCTGCTCGACGCGGAGCAGCGCGATACGGCCGAGGAAGTTGTCCGCGTCCAGGTTGGTGACGTGCGCCTGGAGGGGGGCCGACTCGTCGTACTCGGGGGCCGGGACGGTCTCCAGCAGCGCGCTGAAGAACGGCTCCAGGTTGGTGCTGTCCTGCGGGACGGTGCCGTCCTCCGGCTTGGTCAGCGAGGCGATGCCGTCACGGGCGCAGGCGTAGACGATCGGGAACTCGATCTGGTCCTCGTCCGCGTCCAGGTCCAGGAACAGGTCGTACGTCTCGTCGACGACCTCGGCGATCCGCGAGTCCGGGCGGTCGGTCTTGTTGATGCACAGGATGACCGGCATCTTCGCGGCCAGCGCCTTGCGCAGCACGAAGCGGGTCTGCGGCAGCGGGCCCTCGGAGGCGTCCACCAGCAGCACGACCGCGTCCACCATCGACAGACCGCGCTCGACCTCGCCACCGAAGTCGGCGTGGCCGGGGGTGTCGATGATGTTGATGGTGATCGGATCCCCGCCGTCCTTGGGGTGATACTTCACCGCCGTGTTCTTGGCGAGGATCGTGATGCCTTTCTCACGCTCCAGGTCGTTCGAGTCCATCATGCGCTCGTCGAGGTTCTCGGCGGCGTGCGCGGCGAACGAGCCGGCCTGCTTGAGCATGGCGTCGACGAGGGTCGTCTTGCCGTGGTCGACGTGGGCGACGATGGCGACGTTACGAATGTCGTGGCGCGTGGGCATACTGCGGCGCTTCTCCCGGATCGTGGATGGCTGCACGTACGGTCCGGTACGTGTGCCTGCCGGGCATGAAGACGCCACGGCCTCACCCCATGGTACGGGGCGACCGCGGCTTCGGCCGCCCCCGGGCGCTCAAACCATCTCTGACCTGCGGTGATGTGTAATCGAACGGCGACTGTACGCCGGGGGCCCACGTGCGCTTCACCCGGGTGCCACCCGTCCGTCACGCCCCGTGGCCGGTCACTTCCGGTAGCCGATGTCCGCGAAGCGCGGCGTCGCGAAGCCGAAGGCGCCCGCGTTCACCAGGTCCTCCTTCACCGCGACGACCTCCGGCCGCTGGTAGAGCGGTACGGAACCGGCCGCCGCCCAGATCCGCGCGTCCGCGCGGTCGACCAACTCGCGGGAGGCGTCCTCGTCCAGCTCCGCGGCCGCCTGGTCGAAGAGCTGGTCGATGTGGTCGGTGCCGACCCGGGTGTAGTTCTGCTCGACGGTGAGGCTGCCGTCGGCCGCTGGCTGCGGCTTGGCGTAGATCGGGCGGCCGTCGGTGGCCGGGTAGGCGGAGGCGGGCCAGGTGTAGAGCGCCAGGTCGAAATCGCCGGCCGCGATGTGGTCCTCGAAGTAGCTCGCGTCCGGCACCTTCTGGACGGCGGTCTGCACCCCGATCCGGGCGAGCATTCCGGAGATCCGGCCGGCCACCGTCCGCAGCCGCTCGGAGCCCGGTCCGTCGGGCAGCACGAAGCGCAGCACCAGCGGCTTGCCGTCCTTCTTCAGGGCCGGGACCGGGCCGTGGGCCGCGGGATCCGCCCGGAAGACGTCCACCGGGGCGGCCAGCCCCGCCTCGACCGGCTTGCCGTCGGCCGCCCGGCCGCGGCCCGCCTGCTCCGCGCCATGGCCCGGACTGCCGGGCGCCGGGGCCACCTCGATCATCTCGGCGGCGCTCAGCGCGCCGGCCGCCAGCATCTCGTAGCGCCGGTAGTCCGCGTACGCCGCGACGGTGGTGTCCCCCTCGGCCTGCGTACGCCGCTGAGCGGCCACCTCCTTGTAGAAGAAGCCGCTCTGCCGCAGCAGCGTGGCCCGCTGGAGGTCGGCGGCCCGCACCCCGGCCGAGGACAGCGGCGTCGTCGGTACGGCGGCCACGCGCTCCACGTCGCCCGCCTTGCCGTCGTCGGCGTCCGCCTTCTTCTCCGCCTGCTGCCCGGGCTTCTGCGGCTGCGCCGAGCCCCCGCCCGGCGCCCGCCAGCCCGCGTCCGCCAGCAGCGCCCGCGCGGCCGTGGCGTCCGGCCCGCCGAGGGCGCCGCTGTGGTCCGTGTACCCGGGCTGGGCCGCCATCAGCAGGTGGCTGCCGAGCGGCCGGTTCGGCAGGCCGAGCGGCTTGAGTACGGAGTCGGCGAGCTGCCGGCGGTCCACGGCGCGGGCCACCGCGCGGCGCACCCGGTCGTCGTCGAGCGGGCCGGTGCTGCCGTTGAGGGCGAGCTGGGTGTAGGCGGGTTCGAGGGCCTTGCGGACGGTGTAGCGGCGCAGGGCGTCCCGCTCGGCGGCGGACACGGGGCGGGGCGGGGCGTCGTCACCGCCCGCGGCCGGGGAGCGGCCGCTGCCGGCGTCCTCGACGCGTCCGGCCTCCGACGCGCCGTCCGGCGCTCCGGCGCTCGGGGATCCGGCGCTCGGGGATCCGGCACCAGGCGATCCGGCGCTCGCCGACCGGGACGCCGCGGGCTTGCGCGCCGCGATGATCCGCTGGGCGTCGGCGGGATCCACCTCGGCCAGGTCGGCCTTCCCGTCGGCCAGCGCCGCGGCCCGCTGCGCGCGGGGCAGCGCGGTCAGCACGATGCGGTCCAGCTTGGCGGGCGCTCCCCACCACTTCGGGTTGCGTACGAGGGTGAGCGTGCCGGCCTGCCCGTCCCGCTCCCGTACCGTGAACGGCCCGGCCACCGCTTCGAGCTGTTCGCGCGCACCGTCGTTGAAGGCGCGCGCGTCGCCCGTCACGCTCTTCGGGTACAGCGGCGTGAACAGCGACTTCCAGTCGGCGTACGGCTTGGTGAAGGTGACCTTGACCTCGTGCGCGCTGCCGCCCCGCTCGACCTTCTCGATGCGGTCGTACCCGGCGTTGCGCGCGCTCCAGTACGCGTTGTCCTTGCCGTTCAGCGCCTTCCACTGCGCTGCGAAATCCTCCGGCCCGAGGGCCCGCCCGTCGCTCCAGCGCGCCTTGGGATTGAGCTTGTACACGACGGTCTGCCGCGGCTCGCGGTCGGTGACGTCGGCGGCGTCCAGGTAGTCCGCGTTGCGCTGCGGCCGGCCGCGCTCGTCGAGGGAGAAGAGCCGGGGCAGTACGGCGTCGGTGACGCGCCGCGTGCCCGCGTCCGCGCGCGCCTGGAAGGCGTTCAGCGTCCCGGGCAGGGCGTCCACCGCCCAGCGCAGTGTGCCGCCCTGGCGCACCTTGTCACGGGCGGTGACGGAAATGTCCTGGGCGCCGGGGCCGGCCTCCCCGTCGTCGTCCGCTCCGCACCCGGTCAGGACCGGCAGCGGCAGCAGCACTCCGGCAGCGAGGAGCGCGGCACAGCGGCGCCTGCGGCAGGCCGCGCCGCCTGAGCTGACGGGGTGGGTCATCACGGTTACCTCCGGGGCTCGCCCGCGCCGCGCGCCGCCGCGGCGGGCCGCGGGGCCACGGATCACGTTCGGCCGACTTTGCGGCTCATCACATCTATGGCTCCACCACTGAAGGGGACCGGCCGCCGCCGCGGCGGGCGACACGTCGGCCACCGCCGCGAAGGCCACCCGCCCGGCCCAACCGCCGGTGCGCGCGCGGCCCCGCAGGGCAGGCGGCGCGGATTCCCCTGGCCGCCCCCGCCGGCGGGGAACGGGAGGGCGTACGGGCCCCGCGCCCGCGGGCGTACGCGCCGCCGTACAAAAGCACGCCCGCCGGCCCGGACCGACGGCGCACACCCGCCGAAACACGCCGGTCCGGTTCCGCAATCGCGGCAGATCCCTTCCCAATCGCGACTGTGACGCGCGACACTCGCAGGCGCACGCCGCTGTGCCCGGACGGGTCCGGGCGGGCGGCGAGGGCGCGCCGACCACACCCGCGGAGGTGAGGCAAGTCATGTCCTTGCAGGACGATCTGACGGCAGCTCAGCGCAGTCTGGACGACCTGGAACGGTCGGTCGGGCGACTGGAGGCACAGGTCGGCGGCGGCCTGGACATCCGGCGCGTACGCAGCGACACGGACCATCTGCGCGAGAGTCTGCAACTGCTGCGGGACGGCGCGGCGGACGCGCCCGCCGGGCGGCCCGCGTACGGCTCGGGCACCCGTTCCGGCCGCGCGCCGGTGCCCGCGCCGGAGATGGTGACCATCCCGGACGCGCCGTACGACACCGCCCTGTGGGCCGACGCGGAGGACGAGGGCCTCGGCGCGCGCGACCGCCGGGCGCCGTAGCCGCACCTCGCTACGGCCACCCCCCGTACCGCCGCACGGCCGCACCCCGAACCGCCGTACCCCCGTCCCGCCGCTGAGCGCCACCCGTCCCACCACCGGACAGCCGTCTACGGAGACCGACGTTGGCCACTGGCACCGAACCCCAACCGCATACCGGAGCAAGCGGCGTGAAGGGCGCGGCCGGACCGCCCGGCACCGGCGTGCACGCCCCCTCGCGCGCTGCGATACCCGCCCGCCACCTGCGCACCGACCGCTGGTGGCTGTACCCGGCCACGACCGCGGCGGGCCTGTTCGCCTTCGTCGTGTACTCGACGTGGCGGGCGTTCGCGAACGCGGACTACTACGCCGCGCCGTACGTCTCACCGTTCTACTCGCCGTGCCTGGCGGAGAACTGCCACCCGATGCGCGGCGGCCCCAACTGGGACGTCTTCGGCAGCTGGTGGGGCCTGTCCCCCGCCCTGCTGATCCTGATCTTCCCGCTGGGCTTCCGGCTGACCTGCTACTACTACCGCAAGGCGTACTACCGCGGCTTCTGGGCCTCCCCGCCGGCCTGCGCGGTCGCCGAGCCGCACAAGAAGTACACCGGCGAGACCCGCTTCCCGCTGATCCTCCAGAACATCCACCGCTACTTCTTCTACTTCGCGGTGATCGTCGCGGGCATCCTCACCTACGACACGGTGCTCACCTTCCGGGACGCGCACTACGCATGGGGCCACATGGGCCTGGGCACCCTCGTCTTCCTCGTCAACATCGTCCTCATCTGGGCGTACACCCTCTCCTGCCACTCCTGCCGGCACATCGTCGGCGGCCGGCTGCGGCACTTCTCCAGACACCCGGTGCGCTACCGCCTGTGGGGCTGGGTCAGCAAGCTCAACGCGCGGCACGCGGCGCTCGCCTGGGCGTCGCTGATCAGCGTGGCCGCCGCCGACTTCTACGTCTTCCTCCTGGCCACCGGGGCCTTCGACGACCCGCGCTTCTTCTAGGAAGGGTGCCTTGTGATGACGCAGCTGGACCGGCAGGAATGGGACGTGGTCGTGGTGGGCGCGGGCGGCGCCGGGCTGCGCGCCGCCATCGAGGCCCGTGAGCAGGGCATGCGCACGGCCGTGATCTGCAAGTCGCTGTTCGGCAAGGCCCACACGGTCATGGCCGAGGGCGGCATCGCGGCCAGCATGGGCAACGTCAACGAGGGCGACAACTGGCAGGTGCACTTCCGCGACACGATGCGCGGCGGCAAGTTCCTCAACCACTGGCGGATGGCCGAGCTGCACGCCCGCGAGGCGCCGCAGCGCGTCTGGGAGCTGGAGACCTGGGGCGCGCTCTTCGACCGCACCCCGGACGGGCGGATATCCCAGCGCAACTTCGGCGGCCACGAGTACCCGCGCCTGGCGCACGTCGGCGACCGTACGGGTCTGGAGCTGATCCGCACCCTCCAGCAGAAGATCGTCTCGCTCCAGCAGCAGGACGAGCGCGAACTCGGCTCGTACGACGCCCGGTTGAAGGTCTTCCAGGAGTGCACCGTCACCCGCGTCCTCAAGGACGAGGACCGGGTGGCCGGCGCCTTCTGCTACGAACGCGAGTCCGGCCGCTTCTTCGTCCTCCAGGCGCCGTCCGTGGTCCTCGCGACCGGCGGCATCGGCAAGTCCTTCAAGGTGACGTCCAACTCCTGGGAGTACACCGGCGACGGGCACGCGCTCGCGCTGCTCGCCGGGGCGCCGCTGATCAACATGGAGTTCGTCCAGTTCCACCCGACGGGCATGGTCTGGCCGCCGTCCGTCAAAGGCATCCTCGTCACCGAGTCGGTCCGCGGCGACGGCGGGGTGCTGCGCAACAGCGAGGGCGAGCGCTTCATGTTCGCGTACGTCCCGGACGTCTTCAAGGAGAAGTACGCGCAGTCCGAGGACGAGGGCGACCGCTGGTACGACGACCCGGACCACAACCGCCGCCCGCCCGAACTGCTGCCCCGCGACGAGGTCGCACGCGCCATCAACGCCGAGGTCAAGGCGGGCCGCGGCTCCCCGCACGGCGGGGTCTTCCTCGACGTCTCCACCCGGATGCCCGCCGAGGTCATCCGGCGGCGGCTGCCCTCCATGCACCACCAGTTCAAGGAGCTGGCGGACGTGGACATCACCGCCGAGGCGATGGAGGTCGGGCCGACCTGCCACTACGTGATGGGCGGCGTGGAGGTCGACCCGGACACCGCGGCGGCCACCGGCGTGCCGGGCCTGTTCGCCGCCGGGGAGGTGGCCGGCGGTATGCACGGCTCCAACCGGCTCGGCGGCAATTCCCTGTCCGACCTGCTGGTCTTCGGCCGCCGCGCGGGCCTGTACGCGGCCGAGTACGCGCGCGCCCGCTCCGTACGGCCCGCCGCCGACCCGCTCCAGCTCGACGCCGCGGAGGCGGAGGCCCTGCGTCCGTTCAGCGCCGAGGGGCCCGACGCGCACCACGCGGGGCGGCCCGCCGAGAACCCGTACACCCTCCACCAGGAGCTCCAGCAGGCGATGAACGACCTGGTCGGGATCATCCGCAAGCAGGGCGAGATGGAAGAGGCCCTGGAACGCCTCGCCGATCTGCGCACCCGGGCCCGCCGGGCCGGGGTCGAGGGCCACCGCCAGTACAACCCCGGCTGGCACCTGGCCATCGACCTGCGCAACATGCTGCTGGTCAGCGAGTGCGTGGCGCGCGCGGCGCTGGAACGCACGGAGTCCCGCGGCGGCCACACCCGCGACGACTACCCGGAGATGGACCGCCGCTGGCGCCGGGTCAACCTGGTCTGCGAGCTGGCCGAGGACGGCGCCGACCTCCCCCCGCGCGACCCGGCCGTCGGCCAGATCCGCCTGACCCGGCGGGAGACCCCGCCGATCCGGCCCGACCTCCTGGACCTCTTCGAACGGGATGAGCTGGCGAAGTACCTGACGGACGAGGAACTGACGGCGGGCAGGGCCGCGGCGCCGGGCACAGGGGGCGCGGGCGAGTCGGCGGACGACGAGGAGACGAACCGGTGAGCGCGCAGTCCGACGCCTACAAGGCGCACTTCAGGATCTGGCGGGGCGACGCGGACGGCGGCGCTCTGGAGGACTTCCGCGTCGAGGTCAACGACGGCGAGGTGGTCCTCGACATCATCCACCGCCTCCAGGCCACCCAGGTCCCCGACCTGGCCGTCCGCTGGAACTGCAAGGCGGGCAAGTGCGGCTCGTGCAGCGCGGAGATCAACGGCCGGCCCCGGCTGATGTGCATGACCCGGATGTCGGTCTTCGAGCGCGACGAGACGGTCACCGTCACCCCGATGCGGGCCTTCCCGGTCGTCCGCGACCTGGTCACGGACGTCTCCTTCAACTACACCAAGGCGCGCGAGATCCCCAGCTTCGTCCCGCCGCCGGACCTCGGACCGGGCGAGTACCGGATGGGGCAGGAGGATGTCGGCCGCTCCCAGGAGTTCCGCAAGTGCATCGAGTGCTTCCTGTGCCAGGACACCTGCCACGTCGTCCGCGACCACGAGGAGAACAAGGCCGCCTTCGCCGGCCCCCGCTTCCTCATGCGCATCGCCGAACTCGACATGCACCCCCTGGACGCCGCCCCCGAATCCGGCCTCGACCGCAAACGCACCGCCCAGGAGAACCACGGCCTCGGCCACTGCAACATCACCAAGTGCTGCACCGAAGTCTGCCCCGAACACATCCGCATCACCGACAACGCCCTGATCCCCCTGAAGGAACGCTCGGCCGACCGCAAGTACGACCCGCTGGTGTGGCTGGGCAGCAGGATCCGACGGCGCAAGGAGTGAGGGGAGAGGGGCGGCACGGAAACCTCCGGCCGTTGCCGCACGGTCCGTGAGCGCCGTACGGGACGGCTGCCGACTCCCGCGCGCACAGGGGGTGACGAGCCGCCTACCGGGCCGCTACCGTCGTGAGACCTGGTAACCGGTGGCCCGCTCCGATGACGGGCTCTGCAGGCCGCTCCGCCGCCTCCCCCCACCGACTGGGCGCCCGACCGGCTACCCGCGCACACGGGGGTACCGCCATGGCCAATCCGTACGACCGCCAGTCCTCCTCCTCTGCCGTCCCGGCTTCCCCACCCGCCGCACGTCCGCCCTGGTTCCGGCGCGGCCGGGTCTGGGGGCTGCTCGCCGTGGGCTTCCTATTCGGCGGCTGCGCCGGAGCCCTCGCCGTCGACGGGCAGGGCGCGCGGGACCGCGCGTCCGTCCAAGCCACTGGCCAGGTCACGCCGAGGGCCACGGTGACGGTCACCGCGCCGCCTGTGAAGGCCGCCCGTCCCGCGCCCACCGTGACCGTGACGGAGACCGCGCGGGTGACGGTGACCGCCGCGCCGCCTCCGGCCGCCGGCTCGGCGTCCGGTGGTTCCGGCGGTGCCGACGGCTCCGGCAGCTCGGACGCCGGCCCGGCGGACGTCCGGTACGCCAACTGCGCGGCCGTACGGGCGGCGGGCGCCGCTCCCCTCCACGCGGGAGACCCGGGGTACGGCCGGCACCTGGACCGGGACGGTGACGGCGTCGCGTGCGAGAGCTGACCGGCGGGCCGGGCGGCAGCGCCCCGGGCCCGGTCAGAACAGGCTCAGCAGCGCGTCCGCCGGGTCGGGGAGGGTGGTGTCGCCGTCCGGGAGGGGCAGTTCGAACCAGACGGTCTTGCCGCGGGGGGTGCGGCGGCTGCCCCAGCCGGCGCTGAGGAGGCCGACGAGCTGGAGGCCGCGGCCGCCCTCGTCGGTGTCGCGGGCCCGGCGGCGGCGGGGCTGGGCCAGGTCCGCGTCCCACACCTCGCACACCAGGGTGCGGTCCAGCAGCAGGCGCAGGCGGATCTCGCCGTGGCCGTGCCGCAGGGCGTTGGTGACCAGTTCGCTGACGAGCAGTTCGGTGGTGTCGACGAGGGCCTCCAGGCCCCAGTCCGTGAGCTGGTCGCGGGCCAGCTCCCGGGCGCGGGAGACCGAGCGGGCCTCGGGGGCCAGGTTCCAGTCACCGACGGAGTCCTTGGGCAGGCCGTGCACGCGGGCCATCAGCAGGGCGATGTCGTCCTCGCCGTGCCGGGTGTCCAGGGCGTTCAGTACGTGGTCGCAGACGTCCTCCAGCGGGCGCCCGGCCTCCGACAGGGCCGTCTGGAAGGCGCGCAGGCCCTCGTCCAGCGGGTGGTCGCGGGATTCGACCAGGCCGTCGGTGTAGAGGGCGAGCAGCGCGCCGTCGGGCAGTTCGACCTCGGTCTCCTCGAACGGCTCACCGCCGACCCCCAGCGGCATACCGGGCGGCACGTCCAGCAGCAGGGCGTCCTCGCCCTCCTCGACCAGGACGGGCGGCAGGTGCCCGGCGTTGGCGAAGGTGCAGCGCCGGGTGACCGGGTCGTACACGGCGTAGACGCAGGTGGCGAGGTAGACCTCGGAGAGGTCGGCGGTGCCGGAGCCGGAGCGCGACGCCTGTCCCGAGGCGCCCGGCCGCGCGTCGGCGGAGGGCGCGGACCGGCTGCGCGGGGCGCGCGCGGTCGTCCGGGCGCCGCCGCCGGTCGCGCCGAGCCCGCGCGCGATCTCGTCGAGCGCGGACAGCACCTCGGCCGGTTCCATGTCGAGCAGGGCCAGGGTCCGTACGGCCGTCCGCAGCTCCCCCATCGCGACGGCGGCGCGCAGCCCGCGCCCCATCACGTCGCCGACGACGAGCGCGGTGCGGTGGCCGGGCAGCTCGATGACGTCGAACCAGTCGCCGCCGACCTCGGTGGCGGTGGTGCCCGGCAGATAGCGGCAGGCGATGTCCAGACCGGCCGCCTCGGGGTCGCCCGGCGGCAGCAGGCTGCGCTGGAGGATCAGGGCGCGTTCGTGCTCGCGGCGGTAGAGCCGGGCGTTGTCGATGCAGACGGCGGCGCGCGCGGCCAGGTCGACGGCGAGGGCGGTGTCCCGCTCGCCGAACGGCTCGCTGCCCTTCGTACGGGAGAACTGCACCAGCCCGACCACCGTGTCCCTGGCGACCATCGGCACGGCGAGCGTCGAGTGCACCACGGCGCCCAGCTCGGCCCGCTCCTCGCCCTCGCGGGCCGGGATGATCTGCGCCTGCGCCGTGCGCAGCGCGCCCGCGCACGGGGAGTTGAACGGGTAGCGGTGGACCGCGCCGACCTCGACCGGTCCGTCCTCGCCCTCCGGCACACCGCAGGTCGTGGTGGCCAGCGGCGCGTCCGAGACGGCGCTGGCGAAGGCGACCCGGCGCAGCTCGGCGCTGCCGTCGGCCATCCCCGGCGGGGCCTCGTCGCCGGTCAGCAGGCCCTGGTAGAGGTCCACGGAGGCCAGGTCGCAGAACTGCGGTACGGCGACGTCGAGCAGCGTGCGGGCGGTGGTCTCCAGGTCGAGGGAGTTGCCGATGCGGGCACCGGCCTCGTTGAGCAGCGCCAGGTTGCGGCGGGCACTGGCGGCTTCGCGTTCGGCCCGGCGGCGGCCGGTCACGTCGGCGGCGAGCGCGGCGACGCCCATGGGGCGGCCGCTGGCGCCGTGCAGGCGGTACAGGGAGACGGACCAGCGGCGGCGGTCGGCCTCTCCGGTCGGGGCGGGCGGCGCGGACGGGGCGGGCAGGACGGGCCGGGACGCCGTACCGGAGGGGGTGGCGGGTTCGGGCGCCGTGGGGGCGGGGATGGTGGGGGCGGCGGGCCGTGCGGCGGCCGGCGCGGGGACCGTACCGACGAGCTGCATCTCGCCGACCGGCTCGCCCGTCTCCAGCACCCGCCGCAGCGCCGCCTGCAGCCGCTCGGCCTCGGAGCGGGGCAGGAAGTCGTGCGGCCGGCCGCCGCGGTACCTGGCCGGGGGCCCGCCGAAGACGGTGGCGAAGCGCTCGTTGACGCGGCGGATCCGCAGGTCCGTGTCGAAGAGCAGGAAGCCCATGGGAGATTGGCCGAAAACGGCTTGGGAGGCGGCGAGGTCGGTCTCGATGCCGCGCAGGGCGCGGACGTCGACGACGAGGCAGACCGCGGCCCGCTCGCCCTGCGCCGTCTCGGACGGCATCACGTAGATCTCCGCGAGCCTGCCGTCCCCGGTGTCCGGCGTGCTGTCCTGGCCGGCGCGGTACGGGACCAGGCCGGTCCACTCCCGGCCGTCCAGGATCTGCGCGACCGTGCGGTGGGCCTGTTCGTGCAGCTCGGGCGGGACGAAGGCGGTCACGGGGTCCTTGCCGACGGCGTCCGCCGCGGGGATGCCCAGCAGCTCGGCGGCGCGCCCGCTCCACCGGTCGATGCGCCCGTCGGGGCCGAGGGAGAAGGACCCGACGCGGATGTAGTCGTAGAGGGAGCCGGGCGGGCTGCTCTGCCATATCGGCGGGCCTTCCGGGCCTTCCGGACCCGGCCGGCCCGACGGCCGCGCCGGGCCGTCCGTACCGCCCGGCCCGGCAGGCCGCGCGGGTCCTGCCCCGCCAGATGACTTCTCGCTCACGAGCCCCGTCCCCTCCAGCTCATCGTGCCCGGACCGGACAGGCCGAGTATCCAGCACCGCGGCTATCCGGAACACGGTCTTCACGATCACAGCACAGTCTCGATCGCAGGCCGTCCACAGAATGTCAATGAAACGGCAACGATCAGGCCGCCACCAGACTCCTAACCCGCCACAGACAGCTCGAACCACACTGTTTTACCTGTCCTGCCGTGTCGGGTGCCCCAACTCCGTGACGTGCACGCCACCAGCTGCAGCCCCCGGCCGCCCTCGTCCTCGGGGGCCGCGGCGCGCTCCCGGGGCGGGTCGGGCAGCGGGTCGGACACCTCGACGAGCAGGCCGCCCCCGCTCTTGAGGACGATACGCAGCCCGATGGGGCCGCTGGCGTAGCGCAGGGAGTTGGTCACCAGCTCGCTGACGAGCAGGACGGCCAGGTCGACGACGGCCTCCAGGCCCCAGTCCTGGAGCGTCTCGCGGACCATGGCACGGGCGGTACGGGCGGACCCGGGCTCGGCCGGAAAGCTCCATTCGGCGAGCGGGGAACCGGAGATCATGCCGCGTCGGGGCGCGTAGGGGGAGGATTCGGGGGCCCCTGCCGCTGCGCTGTCGCTCACGCCGATCACTTCCCAGCCCGATGCGAACACCCTCCGGATTGTCCGTGTTGAGGGGGTAAACAGCACATACCCGGTATCAGCGCATCAATATCGCCCTCAATGGCGCACTGTGGCACAAACGGCGTACTGAAGCGGACGGGGCCGGAGCGCGTACGCCTCGGGCGCGGCGGCGGCACTCCGGCGCGCCGGCACCATCGCGGCAGCCCCGTACGGGGGACTCGCCCGATCCGATGATCGGCCCGTACGGGGGAATGGTGAGGTGACGAGATGACCGGGCCCGTGAGGGGCGCGGCCTCAGCCCCCGGGCGTGCAGGCCGGTCCGAGGCGGCGCATCGCCTCGGCGACCGCCGGGCGGTCCTGGTCCAGCCAGTCCACCCGGTCCTCCTCGCCCGGCGCCAGCCAGCGCAGCGCGTCGTGGTCCTGGAGGGGCCGGGGGTCGCCGGACACCAGCCGGGCCGTCCACACGTACAGGACGAGCCCGGGACGCAGCGCCCACTCCCCCGGGATCCGCTCCAGCGGCTCCGCCTCGATCCCCAGCTCCTCGCGCAGCTCGCGCGTCAGCGCCTCCTCGGGCGTCTCACCGGGCTCGACCTTGCCGCCGGGCAGCTCCCAGCGGCCGGCCAGCGCGGCGGGCGCGCTGCGCCGCGCGGCCAGCAGCCTTCCCCCGTCGAGCACCGCTCCGCCCACCACCACACGCACGTCCGTCATGCGCGGCAGCCTACGTCCCCGCAGCCGCCCCTCCGCCCCCAGGTGCCACCCCTTCACCCCAGGTACCGCCACCCCATCGCCTCACGTCGCGGCGTGCCCCACCCGTTCCACGACGTACAGCCGCCCGTTCCTGCGGGTGTCCAGCCGGTCGGCCACCTGCTCCGCTTCCGCGCGGGTGGCGTAGCGGCCGACGCGATAGCGGTTGCCGCCCTCGTCCTGGCGAATGACGAGCCAGGGCAGCACCACGCCACTGTCGGTCATCGCGCCCCTCCGTCCGCCGGCCGGCGCGCCGTCGCGCGCCCCTCCTGTACTGATGCCGAAACCGCATTCCGCATATGCCCGAGCCTACGCCCGACCTTCACGCACCGGATACGGCTTTGCACAAAGAGGTACCGAACCGGCCATCGGGCCGCGTGCGGACGGCGCGCGGGCAGCTCCGGGCGGGCTCCGGGGGCGTACGCGAACGGGCGCCGCCGGCGGCCTCTGCCGCCGACGGCGCCCGTCGGACAGGTTCACGCGAGGGCGTTACACCGTGCCCGCCTCGCACTTGGCGTCGGACTTCCCGCCGGCCGCGGCCTCCTCGGCCGCCTCGGCCTCGGCCGCCGCCAGCGACTCCGCCTCGGCCGCGACCAGCGACGGGTTGCGCCAGGAGCTGCGGACGCCCCACACGTAGAAGGCGAGGCCGATCACCGCGACGACCAGGATGTCCCAGCCCGGCGCCAGGTAGCCCTTGCCGCCGAACTCCTCGCCGCCCATGTACGAGACGCACGCCATCACCAGCAGGTACGCCACCATCCAGGCGCCCGCCTTCAGGTGCGGCTTCAGCTCGGCCCACGGCTTGCGCAGCTCGTACCAGGCCCAGACCGGCAGGCCGACCGCCATGATCAGGATGACCTTGCCGGTGAGCGGCCAGCGACCCCAGTACAGGACGAGCGAGCCGAAGACCATCGCGACGGGCGCGACGACCGGCATGATCTTCAGTTTCACCGGCCGCTTGAGGTCGGGCGCGAGGCGGCGCAGCGACATCACCGCGACCGGACCGGTGATGTAGGAGATCACGGTGGCCACCGAGACGATCTCGGCGAGCGAGCCCCAGCCGCGGAAGACCGCGAGGAACAGGAAGGCGATGAAGAGGTTGAGGATCAGCGCCGGGCGCGGCACACCGGTCTTCTTGTCGACCTTGCCGAAGATCTTCGGCAGGTGGCCGTTCTCCTGCACGCCGTGGATCATGCGCGAGGTGGTCGCGGCGTAGATCATGCCGGTGCCGGACGGGGAGACGAAGGCGTCCGCGTACAGCAGCAGCGCCAGCCAGTTCAGGCCCCAGGCGACGGCGAGGTCGGCCAGCGGCGAGTTGTAGCCGAGGTGGGCCCAGCCGCCGGCGGACTCCAGCTTGCCGCCGGGGACGGCCATCAGGAAGGCGACCTGGAGCGCGACGTAGATGACCAGCGCGATCAGGATCGAGTAGATGACGGCCTTGGGCAGCGACTTGCCCGGGTTACGGGCCTCGCCGGCCATGTTCAGCGGCGACTGGAAGCCGTTGTAGGCCCAGACGATGCCGGAGAGGGCGACGGCGGAGAAGACCGCGCTCCAGCCGTTGGGCGTGAAGCCGCCGTGGTCCTTGATGTTGCTGGTGTCGAAGTGCGCCAGCATCAGCGCGCTCGCGGTCAGGATCGGTACGACGACCTTGAAGATCGTGATCGCGGTGTTGGTCTTCGCGAAGAGCGAGATCGCGAACCAGTTCAGGAAGAAGTAGAAGATCAGCAGCAGGCTGGCCAGGGCGACGCCGGTGCCGGTCAGCTCCTTGCCGTCGTAGAGGGCCTGCGCCCACCCGAAGTCCCAGGAGCTCATGTACTGGACGGAGGCGGTCGCCTCCCCGGGTATGACGGAGACGATCGCGATCCAGTTCGCCCAGGCGGCGAGGTAGCCGGCCAGCGAGCCGTGCGAGTACTGGCCGTAGCGGACCATGCCGCCCGCCTTGGGGAACATCGAGCCCAGCTCGGTGTACGTCAGGGCGATCGTGAGCGCGACGACCGCGCCGATGACCCAGGCGAGGATGGCGGCGGGACCGGCGATGGCGGCGGCCCGCTCGGCCCCGAAGAGCCAGCCGGAACCGATGATCGACCCAAGACCCGTGGCGGTCAGGGCAATGGTCCCGAGGGACCGTCGGTAATTCGAGTGGGAGCCCTGCTCCGCGCTCTGGGTCTGCGTCGTGCTCAACGTGCTTGGTCTCCTGATCTTCCCCCGTGCCGTGCACAAACTTCGCCATCGTAAGAGCGAATTGGAAGATCGGATTCCCAAGCAGGGTCAAAACTCGGGTCTGGCTGACGGTGTGTGACGTTTCCCACACACCTATTGGCCGTTCAAATCCTGACATACAGCGAATTAAGGGGTGGCTACTGGCGGGTTACGCGTCAGTACACACCGTGCGATCTTGGGTTCGGCACGGCTCTGACGGCGATGAAATTGCTAGGTGGGAACGGGTTTCGGCCATAAGGGAGAGGGGAAAGAGGGCGAGTCGGCCGGTCATCGGACCGGCGGCGCCCGGCCCGTCCGCCGCCCTGGCACCGCTCCACCCTCCCGTCCCCGCCCCGCCGCCCCCCTCACCGGCGCTTCAATGCACCGGCAGGTGGTATGCCACCCGGTGGCGGTCGGCGAGCGTGACGACGTCGGCCGTCTCCACCGGGCGGCCACCCGCGAAGTACGTACGGGAGATGACCAGCACCGCGTGGCCCGGCACCCCGCCCAGCGCCATCGCCTCCTCCGCCAGCCCGGGGCGCGCCCCGACCTCCTCGACCACGTTGTCCACGATCACGTCGATGGCCGCCATCCGCTCGACCACCCCGCGCCCGGCCAGCGGCCCCTCCTCGGGCAGCATCACCGGCGTCCGCCCCGTGATGTCGAGCGGCTCCCAGGACGTCGAGAGCATGGCCGGCTCACCCTCGGCCCGGAAGAGGTAGCGCGTGCGCATCACCCGGTCGCCCACCTGGATGCGCAGCCGGGACGCGACGGAGGCGCCGGCCTCCTCCCGCTCACTGCTGGACTCCCAGGTGCCCTTGACCCGCTCGTCGGCCTGCTCCTGCCGGAAGGGCGTGGCGCCGACGCCGGTGCGGTAGCCGGCGCGGGCGATCCGGCGCGGGACGGGCTGCTCGCGCACGTACGTCCCGGACCCGGAGCGGCCCTCGACCAGCCCCTCGGCCATCAGGACCTTGCGGGCTTCCAGGGCGACCGTGTCGGAGACGCCGTACTCCTCGCGGATGCGGGCCTGGGAGGGGAGGCGGGTGTGCGGAGGCAGCACACCCTCGACGATCTTCTGGCGCAGGTCGCCGGCGACGCGGAGGTACGCGGGCTGCTCACCGAAAGGCACATGCCCCTCCCAACAGCTTGACAGTCAGCAACAGCGTGGCAACCGCGTGTTGTTGACCGCAAGCCTGGGCCAGTAATTCACTCGATGTGATGAACCCCAGCTCAACCAGCGTGCCGATCATGGAAGTTGGCCATGCGCCGACACGCGTGCACGGCTGCCCGGCACGGCCGCGCCGCGCGTGCCAGAGTCGGTACGACACACCGCACGCGCGACCGGCGCCCGAGCGGTACGGGAAGGAGCCCACCGTGCCCGACACCCCCACCGGCAGCAGCACCGACTCCCCCGCTCCCGCCCTCGCCGCCATGCCGGAGGACTGGCAGCGCGCCCTGGCCGTCGTCGCCCACCCCGACGACCTCGAATACGGCGCCGCCGCTGCCGTCGCCGAGTGGACCGCCGCCGGCCGCGAGGTCACGTACCTCCTGGTCACACGGGGTGAGGCCGGTATCGACGGACTCGGCCCCGAGGAGTGCGCCGCGGTCCGCGAGGCGGAGCAGCGGGCGAGCGCGGCCGTCGTCGGCGTACGGACGGTCGCGTTCCTGGACGGGCACCGCGACGGCGTCATCGAGGCCGGGACGGCGCTGCGCCGCGACCTGTCGGCCGCCGTCCGCCGGTACCGCCCGGAGCTGCTGCTCACCCTCAACCACCACGACACCTGGGGCGGGGTGGCCTGGAACACCCCGGACCACCGGGTCGTGGGCCGCGCCGTCCTGGACGCGGCGGGCGACGCGGGCAACCGCTGGATCTTTCCCGAGCTGACCGCCGAACTCGGACTCGACCCCTGGGACGGCGTCCGCTGGGTGGCGGTGGCCGGCTCCCCGTACCCCACGCACGCCAAGGAGGTCGGCCCCGGCATCGAGCGGGCGGTCGCCTCGCTCGCCGAGCACCACGCGTACATCACCGGCCTGGAAGGCGCGGGCCAGGACCCGGTCGCCTACGCCCGCGGCTTCCTCGAACCCATGCTCCGTACGGCGGGCGACCGGTACCGCGGCACCCCCGCCACCCTCTTCCAGCTCTACCCGCGCTGAGCCGCTACCGCCGCCCGGCCCGGCGGCCCGGCCCGCCCGCGTGCACCCGCGCCGCGAAGTCCGTGACCAAGGCGGCGACCTCCGCCGGCCGCTCCATCAGCATCGCGTGCGTCGCGTCCACGCCCGCCACCTCGACCCAGGGCTGCGTACGCGCCAGCTCGTCCAGGTCGGCGTGCAGCCCCCGCACGTACGCGGCCATCAGCTCGTCCACCCACGGCATCCCGGGCGTCGAGGGGTTCGGGCGCAGGGCCCGCGCGATGAGCAGCGGCCGTCGCAGCCGCCGGTAGAGCCCGAACAGGTCGATCTCGGCCATGGCCTGCTGCATACCGAGCCCCGCCACCCGTTCGGGCCGCAGGTAGAGTTCCCCGTCCGCGTTCCGCGCCGCTCCCCGCCGTACGCCCGCCTCCCACCGCCGGGCGGAAATTCCCAACGCGGCTGCCATGGCTGCGTGCTGGGCCAGTACGGCGTCCAATGTGCCGCCCGGCAAGGGACGGCCCATCGCCGCGTCGGCGAATTCCCTGGCCTGGGCGAGGCGTTGCACCACGTATTCCCGGTCGAGGCCCACGTACTGCTCGGGCCGTCCCATGCCGTGCCCGTCCAGATTGACCGCGCCCGGCGTCTCCGGCAACTCCTCCAGACAGCACGCCGCGATCATTCCGCCCAGCGAATGCCCCACCGGAACGGCGTCCGGAATTCCACATGCCGCCACTACGGCAGCCACATCCGCGACCGTCTTCGCGAACGTCCAACCGGCCTCCCCGCCCCCGGACTTCCCGTGCGCCCGCACGTCCATCGCCAGCACCCGGTGCCGCCCGGTGAGCAGCGGGGCGACCGCCTCCCAGTCCAGCAGCGTCCGCCCGGCCCCGTGCAGGAGCAGCAGGGGCGGGCCGTCGCCGCCGTGATCACGTACGGCCAGGCCGGCCCCGTCGGGGGCGGTGACGAAAAAGTCCTCGGTGTCCTGTGCGGAAGTCATGCCGCCACGCTAGGTCCCCGAAATCCGTTCAAGATCATCCGTACGGACGTGGATTTTCCCCACCCGCCCGGCCCATAATGGACTTACCCCGCTTGCCCCACCCGCCCATTCGGCGGTGGGGAGCTCGGATCCCGGCGAGTGCGGTGCGGCCATGCGTAAGACGTCGGCGCCTTACGGCCGCTCCTCGTCCGGTCCCGTTGCGCCGCCCGTTCCGTCGTCTGTTCCGGTACCGGACCGTTCATCGGCGCCCGCCTCGCCGAGCAGCCCCGAATGCGCCAGCAGATACCCGAGCTGGGCCCGGCTGCTGCTGTCGAAACGCTCGGAAACCTTGCGGATATGGGCCACCACCGTGCGGCGGCTCAGGCCGATCCGGCGGGCTATCCGCTCGTCCGTCTCCCCCTCGACCATGGCCCGGAGGATGACGCGCTGGAGTTCGTCCAGCACGGGCGCCTCGTGCTGTGGCACCACCGACGGCTCGACGGGGACGGCGCGGGCCCAGTGGCGTTCGAACATCACCGACAGGTAGCGGATCAGGGCGGGGTGGCGGATCGCCAGCGCGGTGTCCGCGGTCTCCTCCCCGGTCGGGATGAAGGCGACGTCCTGGTCGCAGATGATCAGCCGGTCGAATATCTCGACGAGCGTGCGGACCTCGGCGCCCGCGGCGGTGATCCTCCTGATGTAGGCGAGGGTGGGCTTGTGGGTGCGCACCGAGTGCTGGTACAGCGTCCGTTGCCGTACTCCGCGCGCCAGCAGGGGCAGGCTGCGCCCCAGGGCCTCGCGCAGCAGCTCGGCCGGCCGGCCGCCGCCGGGCTGGGCGGTGATGAGTTCCTCGGCGCAGCCGCTGACCGCGGCTTCCAGCGCGTGGCTGATCGCCCGGGTGCCCCGGATGACGGTGAGCGGCTGCTCCTCCCTGCTGCGTACCTCGGAGTAGACGGAGTCGTAGGCGCCCACGGCGGCCCGGATCTCCGCCGCTTCCCTGCGGAAGCGCGTCATCGCTTCTTCCAGGGGGCGGAGGGCGGCCTCGGCCGCGATCGCCGGCGGGACGGGAAACGCCAGTCCGTCGGGGTTCTGCGACTCGACGACGAGTTGAAGCCGCTTCAGGCACTCAGGTACGGCGTCAAGAGGAATATTTCCTTCGACCACCGCGCGACGGTAAAGATCTTTGGCCGAGAGGCAGGGCTCCGCAGCGCCAACCATGCTGCATGCGGGCGCCTTTGAGCAGGGTTCGTCTCGCTTCACAGAAGTGCAAGGTAACATCACGCAGCTGGCTCAATCCATCTTTCCGTGTCCGCTTCGGCCAGGATGAATAATGAGGATCGCTGCTGTGGGGGGAGCGGCCGTGCCTGCTTTTCCCTCGGCCTGATGCGTGCGGGCGCCACGGCATCCGCACGGTAGGGGGATTCGATGCACAGCATTTCGCCGGCCACGTCCGGCGGCGTGGGGATCGCCGCCGCTCACCCGGCCCGCCGCGGGACTCCGGCGGCTTCCCCGGGGACGCCCGCGCCGCCCGCCACCGGCCCCACCACTACCGATGAGGACCCCGCCTGGGGGTGAAGCGCGACCGCGCCCGGGGACGGGGCCCCGTGCGCGCGGTCGGCCGTGGTTCGGATCCAGATCTTGAACGGGGGTTGAAGTGGGCGATGACGCCGCGCTTCATGTAGGTGAGAACGTCGACATTCCTGTACTCATACGGTTCGTACCCGGAGTTTCCGTCCAGTCATTGATCGGGGACGCACTCGGGATCCCGCAGGGAGTTCCCGCGAACCGCCGCGCCCTGCTGCGCAAGTCCTGCACCGAGCATCTGTGGAACGTGATGGGTCCGATCACGTCCGCGGGATACCTGCATATTCCAGGGATTCTCTCGGCGGACGGCGAAGCCGGCCCGTACGCCATGCGGGACGAGATCGAAAGAATTGCCGACACCACGCCGGAGGACCTGCTGGCGGACCTGGAGCGGACGTTCGGCGGAGAAGCGCCGCCCGCCTGGCGAAAGGTCGTCGACAATCCCGGCGACTTCTTGATCTCGTACGCCGGCCTGGTCCGTACGGCCTGGGAAGCGGTGGCTCCCGTATGGCACCGGGCCAAGCCCCTGCTGGAACGGGAGATCGAACGCGTGGGGGCGGCCTCGGTCACCGGCACCATGGCCGCCCTCCTCGCCAACCTGAGTCCGCGGACCGCCTTCCTCGACGGCCGGCTGCGGCTGCCGGACCGCGCACCGCTCGCTCAGGACGTCGCGGTACGCAAGCTGACGCTGCTGCCGCTGGTCTCCGGCACCCGCGCCTGCGTCCTGCGCGTCGGCGTCGACGGGCACGCCTCCGTCGGCTATCCGGTCGCCGGGCTCGCTCCGCTCCTGGGTGGCGGCGAGGACCGGCGGGAGCGGGTGTCGGACGCGCTCGCGATGACGCTGGGCGAGTTGCGCGCCGTCATCCTGCGCAAGGGCAACCAGCCCGTCTCCATGGGCAAGCTGGCCGACCTGCTGCACTGCACCGCCGGCACGGTGACCTACCACTGCCGGCAGCTCGAACAGGCTGGCCTCCTCTACCGCGAACGGCAGGGCCGCGAGGTCCGGATACTGCGCACGCTCCGAGGCGACGCCCTGGTGGATGCGCTGTCATGACCGGTGAACGTCTCGTCACGGGCGACGGCCGTCCTTCCGTGACCGATGAGCGGCTCGCCACGGCCGAGGACGGGCCGACGCCGGCCCCGGCCCGTCTGGTCGTCCTGGTCTCCGGATCGGGCACGAACCTCCAGGCACTGCTGGACGCCGCCGCCGAGGACCCCACCGGGTTCGGGGCGCGGGTCGTGGCGGTCGGCGCGGACCGGACGGGCATCGCCGGGCTGGAGCGTGCCGAACGGGCCGGCCTGCCCACCTTCGTCCGCCGGGTGCGCGACTTCGCCACCCGCCAGGAGTGGGACGCGGCCCTGACCGAGGCCACGGCCGCGTACGCACCGGACCTGGTCGTCTCGGCCGGGTTCATGAAGATCGTGGGCAAGGAGTTCCTGGCCCGGTTCGGCGGGCGCGTCGTCAACACCCATCCGGCGCTGCTGCCCAGCTTCCCCGGGGCCCACGGGGTCGCCGACGCGCTGGCGTACGGCGCGAAGGTCACCGGCTGCACCGTGCACTTCGTCGACGACGGTGTGGACACCGGGCCGGTCATCGCGCAGGGGGTGGTGGAGGTGCGCGACACCGACGACGAGGCGTCCCTCCACGAGCGCATCAAGGAGGTCGAGCGTTCCCTGCTGGTCGATGTCGTGGGCCGCCTGGCCCGCGACGGCCACCGCATGGACGGGCGCCGGGTCCTGCTGCGCTGAACCCGGCACTCCGGCACGCACCGGCCGTGGCCCCTCACCCGTGAGCGGGGGGCCACGGCCGCCACCGTGTCAGCCGAAGAGGCCGGGGAGCGTGGCCTCGTGGGCGTCGCGCAGGTCGTTCAGCGACAGGGTGAACTGGCCCTGGACATCGAGGGCATCACCGTCGACGACGCCGATACGGGTGGCCGGCAGCCCCCGCGCCGCGCACATGTCGCTGAAGCGCAGCTCCTCGCTGCGCGGCACCGCCACCACCGCGCGGCCCGCCGACTCCGAGAAGAGCAGGACGAAGGGGTCCAGCCCATCGGGGACGACGATCCGGGCGCCCTTGCCGCCGCGCAGGCACGACTCGACCAGCGCCTGGACCAGCCCGCCGTCGGAGAGGTCGTGCGCCGCATCCACCATGCCGTCCCGCGACGCCGAGATCAGGATCTCGGCCAGCAGCTTCTCGCGGCCCAGGTCCACCCGCGGGGGCAGGCCGCCCAGGTGGCCGTGGACCACCTGCGACCAGGCCGAACCCCCCAGCTCGTCCTTGGTGTCACCCAGGAGGTAGAGCAGCTGCCCCTCTTCGGCGAACGCCATCGGCGTACGACGCGCCACATCGTCGATGACGCCGAGCACCGCCACCACCGGGGTCGGGTGGATGGCGGCCTCGCCGGTCTGGTTGTACAGCGAGACGTTGCCGCCGGTGACCGGCGTGCCCAGCTCCAGGCAGCCGTCGGCCAGCCCGCGCACGGCCTCGGCGAACTGCCACATCACCGCCGGGTCCTCCGGCGAGCCAAAGTTCAGGCAGTCCGAGACCGCCAGCGGCCGGGCACCGGTGGCCGCGACATTGCGGTAGGACTCCGCCAGCGCCAACTGCGCCCCGGCGTACGGGTCGAGCTTGGCGTAGCGGCCGTTGCCGTCGGTCGCGATGGCGACCCCGAGCCCGGTCGCCTCATCGATGCGGATCATGCCGGCGTCCTCCGGCTGCGCCAGCACGGTGCCGCCCTGCACGAAACGGTCGTACTGGCTGGTGATCCACTTTTTGGAGGCCTGGTTGGGCGAGGCGACCAGCTTCAGGACCTGCGCGCGCAGTTCCTCGCCGGTCTGCGGGCGCGGCAGCTTGCCCGCGTCGTCGGCCTGGAGCGCGTCCTGCCAGTCGGGGCGCGCGTACGGACGCTCGTAGACCGGGCCCTCGTGCGCGACGGTGCGCGGCGGTACGTCCACGATCTGCTCGCCGTGCCAGTAGATCTCCAGCCGGTCGCCGTCGGTGACCTCACCGATGACGGTGGCCGTCACGTCCCACTTCTCGCAGATCGCCAGGAACCGCTCGACCTTCCCCGGCTCCACGACCGCGCACATCCGCTCCTGCGACTCGCTCATGAGGATTTCCTCGGGCGAGAGGGAGGAGTCGCGCAGCGGCACGTCGTCCAGCTCGACGCGCATGCCGCCGGAGCCGGCCGAGGCCAGCTCGCTGGTGGCACAGGACAGTCCTGCGCCGCCCAGGTCCTGGATGCCCGTGACCAGGTCCTCCCGGAAGACTTCGAGGGTGCACTCGATGAGCAGCTTCTCCTGGAAGGGGTCGCCGACCTGGACGGCAGGCCGCTTGGCGGGGCCGGTGGCGTCGAAAGTCTCGGAGGCCAGCACGGAAACGCCGCCGATGCCGTCGCCGCCGGTGCGGGCGCCGTAGAGGATGACCTTGTTGCCGGCGCCGGACGCCTTGGCCAGGTGGATGTCCTCGTGCCGCATCACGCCGATGGCACCGGCGTTGACCAGGGGGTTGCCCTGGTAGCAGGCGTCGAAGACGACCTCGCCGCCGATGTTGGGCAGGCCCAGGCAGTTGCCGTAACCACCGATGCCCGCCACGACACCCGGCAGGACACGCTTGGTGTCGGGGTGATCGGCAGCACCGAAACGCAGCGGGTCCACGACCGCGACCGGCCGGGCGCCCATGGCCAGGATGTCGCGCACGATGCCGCCCACACCGGTGGCCGCACCCTGGTACGGCTCGATGTAGGAGGGGTGGTTGTGCGATTCGACCTTGAAGGTGACCGCATAGCCCTGGCCGACATCGACCACACCGGCGTTCTCCCCGATACCCACCAGCAGCGCGTCGCTCGCCGGCGCTTTGGCACCGAACTGCCGGAGGTGGACCTTGCTGCTCTTGTAGGAGCAGTGCTCGGACCACATGACGGAGTACATGGCCAGTTCCGCACCGGTGGGACGGCGGTCCAGGATCTCCCGGATACGGGCGTACTCATCGGCCTTGAGCCCCAGTTCGGCCCACGGCTGATCGGTGTCCGGCGTCTCGGCTGCGTGCTTGACCGTATCGAGCGTCATGCGTCGACCAACTTCTTCAGGATCGAGGTGAAGAATCCGAGACCGTCCGTACGGCCGGTGCCGATCAGCGGCTCGACGGCGTGCTCCGGGTGCGGCATCAGGCCGACGACATTGCCCGCCTCGTTGGTGACACCGGCGATGTCACGCAGCGAACCGTTCGGGTTGCCGCCCAGGTAGCGGAAGGCCACCCGGCCCTCGGCCTCCAGCATGTCGAGCGTGCGCTCGTCGGCGACGTACCGGCCGTCCATGTTCTTCAGCGGTACGCGGATCTCCTCACCGGTCCGGTACGCGGTCGTCCAGGCGGTGCCGGCGTTCTCGACGCGCAGCCGCTGCTCCCGGCAGACGAAGTGCAGGTGGTCGTTGCGGAGCATGGCGCCGGGCAGCAGATGGGCTTCGGTGAGCAGCTGGAAGCCGTTGCAGATGCCCAGGACCGGCAGCCCGTCCCGCGCCTGTCCGGTGAGCGTCTCCAGCACCGGGGAGAAGCGGGCGATGGCACCGGCCCGCAGGTAGTCACCGTAGGAGATGCCGCCGGGCAGCACCACGGCGTCGACCTGCTTGAGGTCCTTGTCGCGGTGCCACAGCGGCACCGCCTCGGCCCCGGCGAGCCGCACGGCCCGCTGGGTGTCACGGTCGTCCAGCGTGCCCGGGAAGGTCACGACTCCGATGCGTGCCGTCATGACCCGGCGGCCCCGTCCTCGACGTGCACGGTGAAGTCCTCGATGACCGTGTTGGCCAGGAAGGTCTCCGCCATCTCGTGGATACGGGCCAGCGCCGTGCCGTCCACGGGCCCGGCCACCTCCAGCTCGAAGCGTTTGCCCTGACGGACGTCGCCGATCCCCTCGAATCCCAGGCGTGGCAGTGCGCGCTGCACCGCCTGCCCCTGCGGGTCGAGGATCTCCGGCTTGAGCATGACGTCGACCACGACGCGTGCCACTGGCACTCCTCCTTGTAACGCAGCCTGCGCGACCAGAACGCGGCCGGTGCAATCCGGAGGACGCCATTCACTTTCCCGGCACGGCCGTTCGTGCCCATTAGGGGGAAGCCGCGGCGCGGAAGTCAAGGCGCTCCGGGGTTTTCCGGTGTCGCTTGGAAGTCCTTGAAAGTGGCTGGAACCGGAGGGGCCGGTTGATGGAGTCTGGGGACAGCACGTCGGGCGCAACCGGGCTCTGGAGCCCGTGTCACAAACTGCAACGGGGGAGTTCACGTGTCAGCACCGCAATCGGATCCACGGCCGGTCGCCGTCATCGGAGCCGGCCCTTCCGGTCTCGCTTCTCTGAAAAACCTCAGTGATCTGAACATTCCCTGCACGGCGTACGAGTCCCATTCCGGTGTCGGCGGTATCTGGGACATCGGCAATCCGCGAAGCTCGGTCTACGAGAACACGCACACCATCACCTCGCGCGAGGTGACCGGATACGCCGACCTGCCCATGGACCGGGGCCTGCCGTCCTATCCGCGCCACGACCAGGTGCACGCCTATCTGCGCCAGTACGCGGAGCGGTTCGACCTGCTGCGGCTGATCCGGTTCGGCTCCGACGTGACCGGGGTCGAGCGGCTGTCCGACGGCTGGCGCGTCACCACGGCGGACGGCCACACGCAGGAACACAGCGCGCTGATCATCGCCAACGGTCACAACTGGCACCCGCACACGCCCGCCTTCCCGGGGAAGTTCGACGGCGAGATCCTGCACAGCCGGGACTACAGCAGCCCGGCCGGCCTCGCCGGCAAGCGGGTGCTCGTGGTGGGCGCCGGCAACTCCGGCTGCGACATCGCGGTGGAGGCCGCGGGGGTCACCAACGACGTGGCCATCAGCATGCGCCGCGGTTACTACTTCTTCCCGAAGTTCATCTTCGGAAAGCCCGCCGACCAGGTGTCGGAGTCGAGCCAGAATCTGCGGCTGCCGGCCCCGGTGGCGCGCGCCGCCTACCGTACGATGCTGAAACTGAGCATCGGCAGTCCCGAGCAGTTCGGGCTGCCCAAGCCCGATCATGAGCCGCTGGAATCCCCGCCGATCGTCAATTCCCTGCTGCCGTACTACTGCGCGCACGGACGGGTGCAGGTGCGTACGGCTCCGGTGCGGTTCGACGGCAAGTTCGTGGAATTCGCCGACGGTACGTCCGAGGAATTCGACACCATCATTCTCGCGACCGGGTTCCGGATTCACATCCCGTTCGTCGGCGCGGAACACCTCGACTGGCACAAGGGCCGTCCGGACTTCTACCTGCTGGCTTTCTCGCCGCGCTACGACGATCTCTTCATCGCGGGTATGACCGACGGGACCGGCGGTCACTTCCCGACCGTGGAGCTCCAGTCGCGGGTCATCGCCGCCTATCTGGCGGCGCGGCGGCGGGATCCGGAAGCGGCCCGCCGGTTCGACGAGCTCAAGCGCCGCCGGGACGTGGACATCAGCGGCGGCATCAAGTTCCTCGACTCGCCCCGCAACCTCACCCAGTTCGAACTCCTCACCTACCTCCGGGTGCTCCGCGACCACCTGTCGCTGCTGGGCGGCCAGGACACCACGTACGCCCAGCGGCCCTCCCTGCTGGAGCAGGCCGCCGCGCTCTTCAAGGGAGGCCGCAAGTGAACTCCCTCGGCGCCGCACTGCTGACCGATGTGCAGAACGACGTCCTCGACGAGGTGCTGGTCGGGGTTCCGTACAACAGCGCGTCCCAGTTCCACGAGTACTTCGGCACCCGGGCGGCGCCGCCGCGCTTCGGCCTGTCCTGCGCCTGGCAGTCGTTCGCCGCCGGGCGAATGGTGGCCGAGCGGACCGGTGTGACCGCGGAGTACCTGATCGACGGGCGGCATGTCGCGGCCGTCTACCGCGGCCCGGACCACGTCGTCGTCCTCGACCCGTACCTCCTGCACAGCGAGCCGCTGCGGCTCGACCGCTCCGCGGCGGCCGACGGCGCGGTGCGGGTCGTCGTCGACGCCTATCCGTACCGGGTACGCGCGGACGGCACCCCGGCGCCCGGCCGGGTCCGGGCCACCTGGACGCTGGACGACGACGTGATCCGCCTGGACTACCTGCGCTTCAGTCCGCGGCGCGGTCACAACGTGGCGTCCCGGTCGTTCGTCATGCGCCCGGGTTCGCGGCTGGAGACGGTGCCGCCGCCGGCCGACTGGGTCCGTCCGCTGCTGGTCCACCCCGAGCAGCACAGTGTGTCCGTACGGGTGCTCCACCCGGGCACCCGGCAGCTGGCCGAGCTGATCCTGCCGCTGGCCGGGCGGCCCGCCGGCATCGCCGAGGACCGGTCGCTGCTGATCACCAAGGACAACCAGGGTGCCGTCGCCGCGTACGGCGAGGCCGGTTTCGAGCAGAACCTCGACGTGGTGGCCGACGCGGTGGCCGCGCCGCGGGACGACGTGATCGCGTTCCTGCTCGAAGCGGCGGCCATCCACCGCGCCGCGGCCCCTGCCGGGCTGGACCTGGCGCCCTACTCCCTGGAGGACGAATGACGGCCGAAGCCGTTTCCGGCGTGGTGCGGCGGACCCGTTCGTACTTCCTGGCGGGCACCATGCAGGGAGCGCGTACGGGCGCGCACCTCACCGACCAGTCCTACCGGGAGCTGCTGACCGGCACGCTGCGCGCCCGGCGGCCCGAGGCCGTGATCCACGACCCCGGTGTGCTGATGGCCGAGTGGCTGGCCGCGCACCCCGCCGACGTACGGGCCGCGCACGCCGCCCTCGCGGACCGGCCGGTGCTGCGCCACGCCGACCTCGCGCCGGAACTGCGGGAGCTGACGGACCTGTTCCACCGGCTGACCCGGCTGGCCGCGGACAGCGACGTGTGCGTGGCCTGGCTGCCCGGTCACGAGCCCAGCATGGGCACCGCCGCCGAGATGCTCTCCGCCCACCGGGCCGGGCGCACCGTCGTCTCCATCACGGACATGCGGCAGAACCTGGCGGTGCTCTCCTGCTCGACGGTGATCCTGCCGGACCTCGACGCCTTCACCGACTGGCTCGACACGGGCGGTGACCTCCTATGAGCGCGGACCCGTACGACGCGGACCGGCCCCGCGAGGCCTGCGGCGTCGCGGGCGTGTGGGGGCCGGCCGGCCGCCACGCCGCTCCCGTGCGGGAGATGCTGGTCGCCTTGCAGCACCGCGGCCAGGAGAGCGCCGGGATCGCCGTCGGCACGGGCGCCGCCCTGGTCGCCCGGCACGGCGCGGGCACCGTCGCGCAGGCGCTGCCCGATCTGGACGGGCTCCCCGAGGGCCCGGTCGCGATCGGTCACGTCCGGTACGCCACTCACGGCGCGCGGGACGGCCTGGCGGGCGCCCAGCCCGTGGTCCTCGACCGGCCGCCGCTGGCCCTCGCGCACAACGGCACCCTGGTGGATCCGCACACGGCCCCCGGCGCCGAGGCCGTGGAGCCCGCGGGCTGCTCCACCGACAGTGAGCTGCTGGCCCGGCTGCTGCTCGCCGCCCGTATGGCGGCGGGCCTCGACACCCGGGCGGCGCTGCACGAGGTGCTGCCGACGCTGCGGGGCGCGTACGCCCTCGTCCTGACCGACGGGGAGAACCTGTACGGCGTACGCGACCCGCACGGCTTCCGGCCGCTCGCGCTCGGCCGGCGGGACGACACCTGGCTGCTGGCGTCCGAGACGGCCGCCGTCACCGCCGTCGGCGGCGAGGTGGTCCGGGAGCTGGAGCCCGGTGAGGTGCTGTCCATCGGCGCCCACGGCACGACGAGCAGCCGGATCGAGGCCCCGGACGCGAAGACGGCCGCCTGCCTCTTCGAGTACGTCTACTTCGCCCGCGCCGACTCGACGCTCTCCGGCCGCAGCGTCTACCGGGCGCGCTACCGGGCGGGCCAGGCCCTGGCCGATTACGCGCCGGTGGGCGGCGAGCCGCGCCCGGTCGTCGTGGCGACCCCGGAGACCGCGCGGGTCGCCGCCGACGGTTACGCCGAGCGGGCGGGGCTGTCCGTCGTCCAGGGCCTGCTGCGCCCCGGAGCGGTCGGCCGCAGCTTCATCGCGGGTGACGGCGCGGCCCGGGAGCAGACGGTACGGCGCAAACTCGTCCCGGTGCCGGACGCCGTCGCCGGGCGGCGGGTGGTCCTGGTGGACGACTCGCTCGTACGGGGCACCACGATGCGCACCGTGGCCCGGCTGCTGCGCGACGCCGGTGCCGTGGAGGTGCACCTGCGGATCGCCTCCCCGCCGTACCGGTGGCCCTGCTTCTACGGCGTCGACACCGGCCGGCCCGCCGAACTGCTCGCCGCCCGGCTGCCGATCACCGAGCTGGCCGGACAACTGGACTGCGACAGCGTGGTGTTCCTGTCCCTGGACCGGCTCACCGAAGCCGTGGGAGGCGACTCCTCCGGTTACTGCACCGCCTGTCTGACCGGCCGCTATCCGACCGCCGTCCCCGCCGCCTTCGCCGCCCCGGCGGTCGGTTGCGGGCCCGAGGCCCGTTCCGAGACCGCCCTGGCGTCCCGAGCCACAGCCGAATGAGGAGCCCAGCAGTGAACACCCCAACCGCGGCGACCGCGACCCGGCAGCCGGCACCGGCGCACACCGGTCGGGAAGCCCGCACCATCGTCGAAGCCCTTCTGGCCCGCACCACCGGCCCCGACGCCGGCCGTCCCGTGGTCACCGCCCTCGACGCGTCCGGCACACCGGTCGAGAGCCTGATCCCGGCTGAACTCGACCTCCGCGCCCGGGCGCTGGCCGCCGCCCTGCGCGCCGCCGGCCGCGCCGGGGACCGCGTGATCGTGCCGGCCCTGCCCGGTCTCGACTTCCACATCGGATTCCTGGGCTGCCTGTACGCCGGCATGATCGCCGTACCGGTGCCCGCCTTCCGCACCGCCGCCCGGGGCGGCACCACCACCCGCGCCGAGCGGCTGTCGGCGATCTGCGGCGACTGCGCCCCGTGCGCCGTCCTCGTCTCCACCCGGCAGGACGCCGAGGAGGCCGACTCCGGCCTGCTCCCCGGGGTGCGGTGGGTTCCCGTACGCCAGGACCTGCCCGCTCCCGAGGCGGCCCTGCCGCCGGACCCGGCGGCGCTCGCCCCGGAGACCACGGCACTGCTCCAGTACACCTCCGGCTCCACCGGTGACCCGCGCGGTGTCGTGGTCAGCCACGGCAACCTGGTCGCCAACCAGGCCGCGATGCGCGACCGCTGCGAGGTCGAGCCCGGCACGACCATCGTCAGCTGGCTGCCGTTCTTCCACGACATGGGGCTGTGCACCGCCGTGGTGCTGCCGCTGGTCTCGGGCGCCACCACGGTCACCATGGAGCCGGCCACCTTCGTCCGCGATCCGAAGGTGTGGCTGCGGGCCATCGCCGCCGAGGACGACGTGTTCACCGCCGCGCCCGACTTCGCGTACGACATGTGCGTCAACCGGGTGTCCGAGGAGGAGCGCGCCGCCATCGACCTGTCGACCTGGCGGGTCGCGGTCAACGGCTCGGAGCCGGTACGGGCCGCCACCCAGCGCCGGTTCGCCGAAGCGTTCCGGATGAGCTACTTCCGCGAAGAGGTCTTCTCGCCCGGTTTCGGGCTGGCCGAGTGCACCCTCGCGGTGAGCGTCAGCCCGTCGCTGGAGCCCACGGTCGTGGGGCTGTACGACCGGCTGGCGCTGGCCGAGGGCAAGGCGGTGCGGACCACCCTGGCGGACGAGGGCGTCGAACTCGTCGGCTGCGGGACCGTGGTGGACGGCGTCACGGTCGCCGTCGTGGACCCGGACACCCGTCAGGTCCTCGCCGACCGGGTCGTCGGTGAGATCTGGGTCGACTCGCCCGGCAACTGCGGTGGCTACTGGGCCCGCGAGCAGGAGTCCGCGGAGACCTTCGCGGCACGGGTGGCGGGTACGGAGGCGGGCTCCGGGCCGGCGTACGTACGGACCGGGGACCTCGGCTTCGTCGACGAGGGCGAGCTGTTCATCACCGGCCGCATCAAGGACGTCCTGATCATCGGCGGGGAGAACTACTTCCCGCAGGACGCCGAGGCCGTCGCGCTGGACGCCCACCCGGCCTTCGCCCAGCAGCGGGCCGCCGCCTGGCCGCTCGGCGAGGACGACCGGGGTGTCGCGGTCGTCGTCGAGACGACGGTGCGCGACACCGACGCGCTCGCCGCCGCGGTCCGCGCCGCCGGGATCGCCGTCGCGAAGGTGCTGCCGGCCGCGGTCAGCGTCTACGCCGTACCGCGCAACAAGATCCCCCGCACCACGAGCGGAAAGATCCGCCGCCGGACGTGCGCGGAACAGGTCAGGACGGGACAGCTCGCGCCGCTGGCCCAGTGGTCCAGCCGGCGCACGGAGGGAGCGGCATGAGCACCGCGCAGGACATCACGCCCGGGCTGGTGGCCGAGCGACTTCGCCAAGTGGTCGCCGAATTGCTGGAGATGGCGCCCGCCGACCTGGACACGGACGTGCCGCTCAGCGCCTTCGGCATCGACTCGATGACGACGTCCGTGCTGGCCGGCGACCTGGAGAGGTGGTGCGGGGTGCAGCTGCCGCAGGACGCCTCCCTCGGCAGACTGACCCTGACCGAAGCGGCCGACGAAGTCGTGGCAGAGCTGGCCCGGGCCACCCGGCCGCCCCAGCAGACCAAGGAGCGATGAACATGGCACTGGACGCATTCGGATTCCTCTTCACCGGCCGCGGGCTCGACCCCGAGCGGGACCGGTCCGTGATCGAACGGGACGGCTTCCGCGCCGTCATGGTCGGTATGGCGGACCCGTCCCAGGCACCCGAGGTGGCGGCGGCCCTGGTGGACGAGGGCATCCAGCTCATCGAACTGTGCGGCGGCTTCGGCCCCGTGTGGACGGCCAAGGTCATCGAGGCCACCAAGTCCCGGGTGCCGGTCGGCTCCGTCGGGTACGGCCCCGAGTCGATCGACGGCATGGCAGCGCTCTTCCCGCCGCAGGCGGGCTGACCTGCCCCGAGTCGATCGACGGCATGGCAGCGCTCTTCCCGCCGCAGGCGGGCTGACCCCAGCCCGCCTCCCGCCGGGGTCTCCTCCCTTTCCCCCGTAAGGCGAGGAGGCCCCGCGGGCCCCGGAACCGCCCGGCAGGCCACGGCGGGACGGCCCGGCACCGGCCCGGGATCCCCGTACGACGACGAGATGGGTCACCACCATGAACCGCGCCGAACTCCACGAACTGCGCGTACTGGCAGCCAGCCGTCCCGCCCTGCCGGTCCTGCTCCACGCCGGCCGGTTCGCCCGGCCGCTGAAGTACGTGCCCCGCCTCGGCTGGCTGACCGCCGACGCGGCCACCGCCCGCGCCGTCCTCACCGACCAGAAGCACTTCACCGTCCTGGACCGCGGCGGCGTGGGCCGGCTCTGGGCCCAGCTCCTCGGCGACTGGGTCGACGACCTCTTCGACGGGGAAGGGCACCGCGCCCTGCGCGCCGGCACCCGCGAACTCTTCGGCGAGACCACCGCCCGCGCCCTGGTGGACCGCACCATCGGCGCCCGGCTGGCCGAGGCCCGCGCCCAGCTGGCCGTCGGCCGGCCCGTGGACGTCGCGGCCCTGGGCCGGGCGGTCGTCGGCCGGATCGTCACCGAGCTGCTGCGGGTGCCCGTCACCGGCACCGACGACGCGGCGTACGAACGCGTCTTCGCCACCGCCCGCGAACTGGCCGCCCTCTCCGTCGAAGCCGCCGGCGGCGGCGACCTCACCGAGGCGACCGTGGCCCGCGGCCGGGAGATCGTCGCCCGGCTCACCGGCCACGTGGCGGACATCTGGCGCACCGAGTCCCCCGACCACCTCGTCGGACGCTGCCGCGAGGTGGGTCTGGACGCGCACCGGACCGCCGGGATGGCGGCGCTGGTGGGCGTCGCGGCGACCGAGACCGCCGCGAGCGCGATCACCCGGACCGTGGCCCTGCTGCACGACACCGGCGAGCAGCACAAGCTGGTCGCGGCGCCCGACCGGGTTCCGGAGGCGGTCCGCGAGGGACTGCGGGCGACCGCCCCGGCCCCGGTCATCGGCCGGACCGTACGCAGCGACGTACGGCTCGCCGGGCGCACCCTGCGCGCCGGCGAGCGGATCACGCTGCTCAACTACACCGCCAACAGCCTCACCGGGGGCTTCCGGCTCGGCCGGCCCGCCGAACCGGCCAACCGCCAGCTGTGGTTCGGGGCCGGCCGCCACCACTGCCTGGGCTCCGCGATCGCCCAGGCGGAGATCGGCCGCACCCTGGAGACCCTGACCGCCGTCGGGCGGCCCTGGCGGATCGTGGCGCGCCGCTACAGCCGCCGCGTGGTCATTCCCTCGTACGACCGGCTGACCGTGACCCTCGTCTGACGGGAGACCACTGCCATGTCCCTGACCCACGCCCGGCTCGCCGGGGTGGCGGTCCACCTGCCCGAGACCGTCCGCTCCGCCACGGAGACCGAACACCGGGTGGCCGCCGCCTCCACCGGATTCCGGCCGCCACCCGGCCTGGTACGCCGCCTGACCGGCGTCGAACGGCTGCACGTCATGCCCGACGACTGGCAGGCGTCCGACCTGGCCGCCGCCGCGGCCCGCAAGCTGCTCGCCGGGACGGGCACCGACCCCGGCAGCATCGACCTGCTGATATTCGCCGCCGCCAGCCAGGACATGATCGAGCCCGCGACCTCCCACATGGTCGCCGACCGCCTGGACCTGCGCTGCCCCGTCTTCGACGTGAAGAACGCCTGCAACAGCGTGCTCAACGCCCTGGAGACGGCGCACGCCCTGATCGCCCAGGGCTCCTACCGCCGGATCCTGATCGCCTGCGGCGAGTCGCCCTCGCGCGCCGTGCGCTGGTCGGTGCCCGACCTGCGGACCTACCTCGCGTCGATCCCCGGCTACACGCTGTCCGACGCGGGTGCGGCACTGCTGCTCGAACGGTCCGCCGAACCCGGCGTCCTGGGCTGCGGCTTCACCGCCGACTCCCGGTCCTGGAGCGTCGGCACCCTGGCCTCCGGCGGCTCCGCCCACCCCCGGGGCGACGAGCACACCTACTTCCGCCTGGACGGCGTGGGCCTGCGCCGCGCCTTCGAACAGCTCGGCCCGCAGATCCTGGACGAGACGCTGGAACGGCTCGGCGTCGGCTGGCAGGACATGGCGGCCGTCTGCGTCCACCAGGTGTCCAAGCCGTACCTGGACGAACTGGTCGAACGCTTCGGCCTGCCCGCGGACAAGATCGCCGTCACCGTCACCGAGCACGGCAACGCCGCCTCGGCGAGCCTGCCCCTGCAGCTCGTACGCGCCCAGGAGAGCGGGCGGGCGGGCATCGGCGACCTGGTCGGCCTGGTCGGCCTCGCGGGCGGCATCAGCATGGGACTGAGCGTGATCCGGCTGTGAAACTCTGGGTGGTCGTCCCCGCGTACAACGAGGCGCCGGGGATCACAGCGACACTGCGGGCCCTCGCCGCGCAGACCGACCGCGACTTCTCCCTGGTCGTGGTCGACAACAACTCGACGGACGGCACCGCCGACGTCGTACGGTCCTTCGGCTTCCCCGGAGACCTGCACCTCGTCCACGAGACCCAGAAGGGCACCGGCGCCGCCGCCGACACCGGCATGCGCTACGCCATCGCGCACGGCGCCACCCACCTGGCCCGTACGGACGCCGACTGCCTGCCCGCCGCCGACTGGACCGCCCGCGTACGGGCGGCCTTCGACGCCGGCCTCCAGCTGATCGGCGGCCGCCTGCGCCCGCGTACCGACGAGGCCCCGTTGTCACCCCTGCGCCGCGCGGCGCTGGTCGGCGCCACCGAGGTCGCGGCGCTCTTCGGACGCTTCCGACCCGGCAACCGGAGCCCTGACTACCTCGGTCCCTACGTGATGGCACCCGGCTGCAACATGGCGGTCACCGCCGCGCTGTACGAACGCGCCGGCGGCTTCCCGCGCACCGCGATCGAAGAGGTCCACGAGGACCGGGCCCTGGTCAACGCGGTACGCAAGCTGACCCCGGCGTACGGGGTGCGGCGCGACGTGCGCGTCGCCGGGTCCGCCCGCCGGGTCCGCGCCTGGGGCCTGCGCCGCACGCTCGGCTGGTACGCCGACCACCGGTACCGGCCCGAGGTGGTGGACATCCGATGACCACGGTCCTCGCGCCGCCCGCCGCCCTGGACCGGTGGGAGCAGCGGCTCCAGACCGCCGCCCACCCCGTCGCGTACCGGCTGCTGCGCGCCGTCGCCGCGCGCGGTCCGGTCGTCCGCGTACCCCGCGTCGGCGTGGTCGTCAGCGACGCCGCGCTCGCGCGCGAAGTCCTCTGCGACACCGTCAACTTCACCAAGACCGGCCCGGGATCGCCCGCCGACCTGTGGACCCCCGTGCTCGGCCCCTCCGTCCTGCTCAACATGGAAGGCCCCGACCACACCGCGCTGCGCCGCCGGCTCTCCGGGCTCTTCACCCCCGGTTACGTCAGCGCGCTCTGCGCCCGCGTCCTGGCCCAGCCGCTCGCCGACCTCACGCGCCGGCTGCGCGCGGGCGAGGAGGTCGACCTCGTACGCGTCGCCCAGATCTGTGCGGGCGCGGCGATCTGCGAGATCGTCGGCATGCCGGTGGAGCCGGACCGGTTCGCGGCCGCGCACGCCGAGGCGTCCGAGGTCACCAAGATGGTGCGGCTGTGGCGCCACTCCATGACGGGCCGCCAGGTCACGCGGGCGCGCGAGGTGCTGGGTTCGCTGACCGCCTCCGCGGTGGCCGCGTACCGCGCCGGCTCCGAGGAGACCCTGCCGGGCCGGCTGCGCGGCCTGGGCCTCGACGAGGAGGAGGCCCGGGGGGCCGTGGGCGCATTCCTGCTGACCGGGACGGAGACCTTGGTGTCCTTCATTCCGCGGCTGGTTGCGCTTTGTCACGATTCGGGGTGGTTGGGCGGGGGTGGGCTCTCGCGCCTCGGAGACGGCCACGACGGTACGTCCGACGGTGGCCGCTCCGGGCCCGCTCCCGGCCTGGACGCCGTCGTGGAGGAGGCGCTGCGGGTCACCGTGCCCTCGCCGGTGATGCTGCGCAGTGTCGCCGGACCCACCACCGTCGGCGGGGTGCCGGTGGCCCCCGGGGACCGGATCGTCATCGCGACCCTGCTGTGCGCGCAGGCGTACGGCCCCTTCGCCCCCGAGCGGCCCCACCCGCCGGAACTACGCCGTCTCTGGTTCGGCGCCGGCCCGCACTTCTGCCTGGGCATGCCGCTCGCCATGGCGCAGATCCACGCCGTACTGGACGCCGTCCGCACCGCCGGCCCCACCACCGTCACCGGCCGCCGCGCCGCCCGCCGGGTGCTGATCCCCGGGTACGCGCGGCTCGACCTGAAACTTCGGAGTGTGATGTGAGCGAGGGCACCAGCACAGACCGCAGCACAGGCACCACCATCGGCCCCGGCACCACCTCCCCCACCGACGCCGCCTCTCCCACCTATGCCGACTCCCTCACCGACGCCAACTCCCCCACTGATACCACCTCCTCCACCGGCGCCGACTCCCCCACCGACACCATCGCTCCCACCGGCACCATCGCTCCCACCGGCACCATTGCTCCCACCTATGCCACCTCCCCCACTGACACCACCTCCCCCACCGACCTCCTGACCGCCCTGTTCGACACCGCGGACCGGCGTGGTGCCGCGCCCGCGCTCACCGGGCCCGATGCCCGTACGCTCACCTATGCCCAGCTCGCCCGCGCCGTCCTGGCCACCGCCCACCGGCTGCGCCAGGCGGGACTGGCGCGCGAGGACCGGGTGCTGTTCTCCGTACGGCCCGGCCCGGACGGCGTCGTCCTGGCCCTCGGTGTGATCGCGGCCGGCGGCACCGTCGTCTTCGCCGACCCCGGTGCCGGACCCGAACTGTTCGCCGCGCGCCGCGAACTGGCCGCGCCCCGCTGGGCCGCCGCCGAGTCGCTGCTGTACGCGGTGGCCCGGTACGGCCGCCCGCTCGCCCGGCGCCGTGGCCTGCTCCTGCCCCCGTACCACCGCCTCGGCCTGCGCCACATCTACGCCGGCCGCCGGCTGCCCGGGGTGCCCGCCGGAGCCCTGTCCGCGCGCCGGCTCGCCGCCGGTCCCGTCCCGGCCGTACGCCCGCACGCCGACCCCGGCCAGGAGGCGCTCGTCGTCTTCACCTCGGGCACCACCCGGGCGCCCAAGGCCGTGGTGCACACGCGCGGTTCGCTGGGTGCCGGCCTCGCGGGCTGCGGTCCTGCCCTGGGCATGGCCGCCGGGGACACCCTCCACACCGACCAGCTGATGATGGGCGTCCCCGCTCTGATCGCCGGGGCCCACTGGACCATGCCGCCGTACGGCTTCGCCCCCGCGGCCGACCCCGCGCGCTTCGCCCGCGGCCTGACGGGCGCCACGCACGCGTTCTGTGTCCCCGCCGATCTCCCCGCGGTCGTCGAGGCCGTGGAACGGGGCGAGGCCGCGTTCCCCGCGACGCTGCGCCACCTCGTCCTCGGCGGCGCCCCCGTCCTCCCCGGCCTGCTGCGCCGCGCGCAACGCGCCCTGCCGTCGGTGGACTTCCTCGCGGTCTACGGCATGACGGAGATGGTGCCGGTCGCCATCGCCACCGGCCGCCAGAAGCTCGACCACACCGGCCCAGGAGACCTCCTGGGCACCCCGCTCCCCGCCATCACCCTCCGCACCGCCCCGGACGGCGAACTCCTCGTCTCCGGCCCGAACCTGTGCCGCGGCTACCTGGGCGAGCCCCCCATGCACGAACACGCCACCGGAGACCTCGCCCGCCTGGAGGACGGACAGCTCATCCTCCTGGGGCGCAAGAAGGACATGCTGATCCGCGGCCGCACGAACATCTACCCCGGCCTGTACGAGCCGTCCGTCACCGCCCTGCCCGGCGTCGCCGAGGCCGTCATCGTGGGCGTCCCCGACCCCTACGGCGACGAGCGCGTCATCCTCACCCTGGTCCCCGACGGCACCACCCCCACCGACACCCTCACCGCATCCGTCCGTTCCCGCCTCCCCACCCTCATCGACACGGCGGCACTCCCCGACGAGATCGTCGTCCTGGACCGCATCCCGGTCACGGGCCGCACCCGCAAACCGGACCGCGAAGCCCTACGAACCCGCCTCCGCGACAGAGTCGCACCCCACCCCACGGAGGCACCGTGAACCCCGACCGGAACGACGCCCCGCAACGCGACCGGAACGACACCACGCGCCCCGGCCGGAGCAGCGCCACGAGCCTCGTCCAGAGCAGCGCCACGCGCCCCGGCCAGAGCAGCGCCACGCCACCCGCCCCCGAAGGCGCCCTGAGAATCGCAGTAACAGGCGCCCGCGGCTTCGTCGGCAGCGCCGTATGCCGCGCCGCGGCCGACCGGGGCTGGACGGTCCACGCCCTCACCCGCGCCGACTGGGACCTCACCACCGGCCCCTGGCCCGACGCCCCTGAGGTGGACGCGGTCGTGCACGCGGCCGCCGCCGTCAGCGACTGGGGCCCGCCCGCCCCCGTCTGGCGAGCCAACCTCACCGGCACCAGAAACGTGGTCGCGACCTTCCCCGGCGCCCGCCTGGTCCACATCTCCACAGCCAGCGTCTACGACCCGTTCCGCCCGACCGTACAGGCCCAGGAATCCGAAGCGCCCGTCCGCCGCTACCTGACCCCCTACGCAGCCTCCAAAGCCGCCGCCGAACGCGCCCTCTCCCACCGCCCCGACACCGTCATCCTCCGCCCCCACGCCATCTACGGCCCAGGCGACCGCACCCTCCTCCCCCGCATACTCAACGCCGTACGCGGCAACTCCCTCTGGCTCCCCGGCAACGGCAAAGCCCTCCAATCCCTCACCCACATCCACAACCTCACCACCGCCACCCTCCTCGCCTGCACCCCCACCACAGCCCCCGGCACCTACAACATCGCCGACGCCACCCCCCTCCCCATCGGCGAAGCCCTACGCACCCTCCTGGCAGAACGCGGCACCCACCCCCGCCTACGCTCCATCCCCCACCCCCTGGCCTCCGCAGCCGCCACCACCACAGAAACCATCTCCCACCTAACGCACCGCCCCCACCCACCCCGCCTCACCCGCTACGCCATCAGCCACCTAGCCGTAGAACGAACACTGAACCTGGAGGCAGCACGCCAGGGCCTGGGATTCGAACCTGCGGAGACGTCGTTTCGGGGGGCGGGCGACTGGTGAATGCGGTCGAGGGCCGTTAGTCCGGCCGCGAGCAGCACAGCCACGCCGCTCGCCCCCCTGACGGCCGGTTGCGGGGCAGCCATCGCAAGGCGGGTTGCCCCGGACGCTACTGCGGACCGTTGTGATAACCCCACTTTTCCTACATCTCCGAAGCCGACGGCTGGGCAGTCCGGCGCAGGTTGAGAAAGACTGCGAAGAGGTCATCGACCTGTTCGTCGTCGAAGAGGTCGTCGGGGCCACCCGGGGCTCGGTCAAGGAAGGGGCCTTCGTACAGGTCCTTGTTGTCCAGGAATCCCCGCCTGACCACCACATCGATGATCAACATAACGAAGTCGGCCTGGCGAGGGGTAAGTCGCCCTTCACCGATGAAGCCGGCGAAGGCTTGCTGTGCGGCCTGCGGGTTCAGACCGCACAGACCACGGAGGAAGGGTCCGAGGCCGGTGCCTCCGCGTACCTCGTCGAGGTCTTCCGGCGAGGCGATCCCTTCCGCCAGGAAGACCTCTTCCAAGGCGGTCAGATCCTCGCTGGTGACCTGCTCGGCGTGACGGAGTTTATGCACGGACGGGTGGTCGCCGTGCCGCAGCAAGTAGGCACGGGCCTTCTGGCGGAAACGTTGTTCGTCGGTACCGACGGGCAAGCCACGCAGCTCGGCCTCGGTGATCTCACCGAGCTCGTCCTCGAAGTCCGTATAAACGATCTTCCGCTTGGCCTTGGTGTCCACGAGACTGGCGAGACTGCGGACTCTGCGGCGCATGTCCTCCAGCAACGGGAGGGTCGCGTCCTGCCACCATTCGTCGCCGGCCAGGGCTTCCAGGAGGGCGGCCTGCTCAGCCACGGCCGGGATGTTGACCTTGTCGAGCAGGTTCTCGGCGATCTCCGTGATCTTGGTACGGAGCTTGCCGTACTCCTTGCCGCCCTCCAAGGCCGCGAGCTGAAGCCGGAAGGCGATGAGGTCGAAGCGCTTGGCGTCCTCACGCTGATCGTCCGCGTCCGGGTCGTACGTGCTGGGCAGCTTGATCAGCTTCTCGCGGATCTCGGCCTCGGCATCGTCGTCAATGCGGTGCCAAGTGGTGAAATCGGCGTAGACCTCCACGGCGCGACGGTGCGGGCGGACCAGGAAGTTGTCCGGGCTCATGCCGTTGATCACTCCGTTGAGGCGGTGGGCGAAAGCCCACCGCACAGCGTGCTCGGTGCTGATGCCGTCCGGGCCGCCATCGCGGGCGGGGTCGGGCTGATGGCGGCGGTCCAGGCTGCGCAGCAGGTCGAGCTGGGCGGCAAGGAGCCGCTCGGCGAGGGAAACTGTCTGGCGGCCCTCGCTGCTGTCGATCTCGCTGTTGAAAAAGTCAATATTGCCGCAGAAATCGAAGACCCGGAAGTCCTTTTTGGCGTGCCCGGGGTCGGTCTGATCCGGGCCGAAGAGGGCAGGGCGCAGTCGGGTGCCGCGACCGATCATCTGCCAGAACTTGGTCCTGGAGAAGACCGCCTTGGCGAAAACCAGGTTAACGACCTCGGGAACGTCGATGCCGGTGTCCAGCATGTCGACGGAGATCGCGATGTCCGGTTCCTTGGCGGGGTTGGAGAAGTCCTCGATGAGGCTCTGACGATATGTCTCCTTGTACGTGATCACGCGGGCTGTGTGGCCGGCTCCCTGAGGGTAATTGGCGTTGTAGCGCGCCTCTATGAAGCGGGCGTGCTCGTTACTCTTGGCGAAGATGATGGTCTTGCCGAGACGGTCCCCACCTTCAACACGGTGGCCCTTGGTGACCAGGACCTCCAGCATCTTGTCGACGGTGTCCTCGTTGAAGACGTACTTGTTGATGTCATTACGGCCGACAGCGTCAGGGACCTGACCGTCCTCGGTCCATTCCTTCGCGTCCCACTCGGCCCTCTCCTCCTCGGAAAGCTCCGCATACTGTATGCCGCGCTCCATGATTCTTAGGGGTACCTTCACAGCGCGCGGCGGCACGAGGTAGCCATCGACGACGGCCTCGTCCAGGCCGTAGGAGTCGGTGGGTACGCCGTTCTCCAACTGGAACAGCCTGTAGGTGTTCCGGTCGATCTCGTCCTTCGGGGTAGCGGTGAGGCCCAGGAGGAGCGAGTCGAAGTAGTTGAAGATTTCGCCGTACTTGGCGTATACGGAGCGATGGGCCTCATCGATGACGATCAGGTCGAAGTGGCCGGGGCCGAAGCGCCGACGACCTGCTGAGTCGGTCAGGTCGATCTGCCTGATCATCGTCTGGTACGTGGAGACGAAGACACGGGCGGAGGCGTTCTTGTCGTCCAGGAGACTGGCGACGGGGGTATTCGGCAAGTGTTCCTTGAACGCCTTCATCGCCTGGATGACGAGGGCTTCGCGGTCGGCGAGGAAAAGGACGTTCTTGACCCAGCCGGCCTTGGAGAGCTGGTCCACGAGGGCGACGGTGGTACGGGTCTTGCCTGTGCCGGTAGCCATGACAAGGAGCGCCTGCCGCATGCGCTCACGGTCGTAGGTCTCGCCGACGCGCTTGATCGCACGGAGCTGGTAGGGGCGGCCGGCGATGCTCAAGTCGGTGGGGTACGTGGACAAGGAACGGCGCAGGGCCCGCTGTTGGATGTGCCAGAGCAGCTGCTCCTTGGTGAGGAAACCGGAGATCTGGCGGGGTGGGTAGCCGAGGCCATCGTCCCAGATGTGGGTCTCGTAGCCGTTGGTGAAAAAGATGACCGGGCGGCGGTTGTGGGCGGCTTCGAGGGCATCGGCGTACAGCTTGGCCTGCTGCTGGCCGTCGCGAGGGTCGCGGCGGGTGCGCTTGGCCTCGACAACGGCGATGGGCTTGCCGTCGTCGCTCCACAGGACGTAATCGGCACGACCGTTGCCGGATTCAGTCTGCATGCCGGTGATGGCGTGCTCGGTCGTGCAGTCGGTGGCACCGACGGTCCAGCCGGCTTCCTTGAGAAGGAGGTCGATGAAGGCGTCGCGGGTGGCCTGCTCGTCGTAGTCGTGTGTGTCCTGAATCTGGCTGTTGGCCTGCTTGGCGGCCTCGATCTGTGCCCGCAGCTCGACGATCTCGCGGGCGCGGGCGGCGTTCTCGGTGAGAGCCTGCTTCAACTCCTCGGCCTGCTGCTTGTAGCGGCGGGCATCCGCCTCCGCTTCCGCCTTAAGCTCAGCCTGCTTCTTCAGGCGCGCCTGCGGGGAGAGCGGCCGGGGCACGGCGGCAGTGTCGAAGTCGAGCGCCGAGGCCGGGCGGAGCTCGGGGCGTGCGGCATAGGTGCGGGCCACCCAGTAGAGGGAGTGGAACAGCTCCCTGAGCGCGGAGAACGCAGTGGCGGTCGGCACGGGCGCGGCCTTGTGTACGGCGTCATTGCCGAGGCGGCGCACCAAGTCCATCTTCGTCGCCACGGCCGGTCCGACGAGCCGCTTGAAGCTCGCCTCATGGAGATGAGCCGCAAGGTCCCTGCGGTACGGCTCACGCAGGCTGGAGGTGTCGTTGGCGTACATCCAGTGGACGGCGAGTTCGAGCGCCCGGCGAGAGTAGAAGCAGGAGGCGCGTGGATCGGCGTGGGCGAAACGTTCAGCCTGACGGGCCTCTTGGTAGAAAGCGGGCCAGGAAGCCTTGAGAAAATCGAAGTTGGACACCTGGGCGGCGGCCCGGGAGGCAACCCGGTCGCGGGAAGCGGCAGCGGGCATGGGTTGACCGGTTGGGCCGTGGGGTTCGAGGGGCGTGGCCCCCCGCTGTCCGGCCTCGTCGCCCCCGTTGTCCGGACTCTCGTTGTTCGCGTTGCTGCGCATGGTTACTTACCGCCCCTCTCCCCTGCTGGCGATTCTGCTCGCGGTGGTGGGGTCGGCCCATGCATGGTGCGGCCCACACCACCGCGCGTACGACGCGGCCGTACCGGACGACCAGTCGCGGCTGACGTAATGCGGTAGGTCCGGCGGCGCCCCTGGGACTCCCCTGCCCCATGGAGTGCTGCCGAGGTTGTACGTTGCCCGGCCTGGGCAGCGGTGTTGTGAGCTGGGCCGGGGCGGCGACGCGTTACAGGTTACGCGGCTTCGTGCTCCCAGAGTTCGCCGGCGAAGGCACGCTGCCGGAGTGAGATGAAGAGTTCGTCAAGGGCGGCAAGATGGGCACGGTGTTCTTCCTTCTGCCCTTCGATATAACGAATCCGATCCGCGAACTCTCTTTGCAGCCCGATCGGGGGGATCTCACACTGAAAATTGAGCAGTTTCGCTTTCGAAATGTTCGGCATCGACGCCGAACTGCCGGAAGCGAGTTCACGCACCTTAGCCCGCTTTGGCGGGTACGTCAACAGGGCGTGCAGATAGACCTTATTCACCACCGAATCATCTGCGACAGTCAGGCGAAAAATCAGGTCTGGCAGCAAGAGGCGGCCCGGCGTATTCCACACGTAGGCGCACGCGGCAACCAGCTCTGGGGTGTTTTTCCTGGTGAACAGGAGGTCACCGGCCTGAACTTCGTGGCGAGGATCGGCAGCTTCTCCCTCTGGAAGCGCCTTGTTCTCGTCCGCCAAATAGACACACTTGGTGACTGCCCCAAGCTTCAAAACCCCCCACTCCCCCGGCCCGGCAGGATGAGCGAGACACTGTGGACTCCTTCCGCTGTCCACACTCTTGAGAAGCTCCCTCAGTGGCACCCTGAGCCAATCGTTGGGATTGACCAGAGGATCACCGAACATGTCCAGGAAGATGGACCGGGCGAGGTCGTCGAGGAGGCCGATGGCTTGGCGACGCTTGCCTCGGAGGGCTTCCACATGGTCAAGGACTGCTGCGACACGTTTTTGTTCAGCAAGCGGCGGAAGCGGAATCTGCAGTTCCAGACACCGCTTCAGGTCCAGGTTCGCAATGTTGGTCGTCTGCCGGCTGAAACTTCTGACCGTCGCCTGCGTGCTTGATGCAGCGAACCAGTGGTACAGGTAACGTTTGTCGATCAACGTCCCGTCTCCACGCAAGACGCTCACGAATCCACCGAAGGTCGCCGGATATTCCATTTCGGGAACCCAGGAGCACTTCCCGACAAGGTTCCAACTGTTAGCACTGGAGACCAGAAGGTCCCCGGGGTGCAAATATTGCTCTTCTCGCTTAACGACTCCGGAATCAATGCTCCAGACGTCCGAGGTGTCTAGAGTGGACTGAACATTCTTCGTCCTCATACATCGAATCGCCCCATCGGTTTCGGATGGCACGACATCAACGGGCTTGAACGTAACTCCGCGGATGAACTTCGCAACATCACCGAGCCGCACGCTTCGCATATCGCTCACGTCAGCATCCCCTTCAGCTCTTCGGTGCCCTTTGCGATCTCTTTCTCAAGGCGCTGAAGGTCGGCCAGGATGTCCGTCGGTGCCCGCGTCTCGATCTCCTCGTGGACGATTTCCTTATACCGGCTGAGTGACAGGTCGTAGCCCTGGGCTGCGATGTCCGCCTTGGCTACCGTGAAGGACTGGGCGGTACGAGGGCGCTCGCGTTCGCTGGTATCGCGGGCGAACCAGCGGGTGAGGGCGTCCGGGAGATTGTTCTTGGCGTGGTCATCCTCGGTCAGAGGCTCGGTGGGGCGGACTCCGAACTTGTCCTCCGGCACGAGGAGGTTGCGCTTGTCATCCAGGGACATGCCGTCGGCCTGGACATCGTAGAACCAGACCTCGTCCGTGCCGCCGGAGTCGGTGCGGGTGAAGAAGAGAATGGCGGTGGAGACACCGGCGTAGGGCTTGAAGACACCGGCTGGAAGCTTCACCACAGCGTCCAGCTTCTGGTCTTCGACCAGCATGCGGCGGAGTTCCTTGTGAGCCTTGGTGGAGCCGAAGAGGACGCCGTCGGGAACGATGACGGCAGCTCGGCCGCCGGGCTTCAGGAGCTTGAGGAAGAGGGCCAGGAAGAGGAGTTCAGTCTTCCTGGTCTTGACGACCCGGAGGAGGTCCACGGCGGTCTGATCGGGGTCGAGACTGCCCGCGAAGGGCGGATTTGCGAGGATGAGTGAATAGCGCTCGGCTTCCGAAGAGGCGGACTCCGACAGCGAGTCACGGTAGCGGATGTCCGGGTTCTCGATGCCGTGCAGGAGCATATTCATCGAGCCGATGCGAAGCATGGTCGAGTCGAAGTCGAAGCCATGGAACATCGACTCGTTGAAGTGCTTGCGCTGGGCGGCACCGTACAGTTCCTCACGGTGCTCGCGCTGAACGTAGGTGGCCGACTGGACAAGGAAGCCCGCCGTGCCGCAAGCCGGGTCGCAAATCCTATCGCCAGGACGGGGCTGGGTCATCTCGACCATGAGGTCGATGATGTGACGCGGGGTGCGGAACTGGCCGTTCTGGCCGGCTGAAGCGATCTTGGCAAGCAGGTACTCGTAGACGTCGCCCTTCACGTCGCTGCGGTGCATCGGAAGGCTGTCGAGGATGTCGACGACCTTGGTGAGGAGGTTGGGCGACGGGATGGTGAAGCGAGCATCCCGCATGTGGTGAGCGTACGTGGAGTGGTCGCCTCCCATGCGGCGGAGGTAGGGAAAGACTCCTTCGGCCACCAGCTTGTACGCGATCTCGGGGGCGCGGTCCTTGAAGTTCTGCCAGCGCAGGTCCTGCTCGTCCGGACCGAAGAACGGGTCCGGGTCGGGCTCTCCGATGCGGTTCGCCTTGCGGTCCTTGACGATCTGGAGTTCGTCGAGGCGCTTGACGAAAAGCAGGTACGTGACCTGCTCCATCACTTCGAGGGGGTTGGAGATGCCGCCGGTCCAGAACGCGTCCCAGACGCGGTCCACCTGGCTTTTGAGTTCGCCCGTAATCACGTGGTCGATCGTAGCGGCGAGCACTGACAGCGGCGGTCCGTGCTCCGCGTGAGCCGGGCTCTCGGCGCAACCCACCCGCCGCGGGGTCCGCTTCCCGCTCGGCCTCGATCCGCACCGCCCCCTCGTTACTGCCCTGCGCACAGTCAGTACGGAAACAGGCCGAGGGTCCGGCTTCACAGAGACGGACCCTTCTGACCTGCGTATGTTCCGAAGGCAACGTGGTGGATCTAGTGCCTACACGTTGCACTGGGGTATCGGTGAGAGGGCTGTGAGCTGCGCAAACGCCGGCACATCACTTCAGAGACAGTGCCGGACCCAGCAACGGGATCCATCAGCTGGGCGGGGACTCCGACATCCCCCGAGGCTGTCCTCCTCCGCTGCGTCCCCGGAATAGCCGTCCGACCCGCCCGTTGGCGTGGCATAGGCAGCACTAATCACCGGCGACCGGGACGCAGCGCACCTGGTACGTATCGGAAGAGGTCCAACTCGTCGTCGAGGCCGTCCCCCCTCCCGAGTCGACCCACCGCGACCGCACGCCGAAGCTCCACAAGTACGCCGAGGCCAGCATCCCGCACTACTGGCGCATCGAGGACGAGGACACCTTCCCCACAAGAGGCCGAGCCACGCGCCGTGCCAGCACAGTAATTCCGTGGGCACACGAGGCTCTGCGCCCCGCAAGCATGGTCAGGATCCCGGCCTACTATCCACACGAGTCTCTATGAGGTATCATCCCGCCCCATCTGGCAAACATCGGACTTCTGCACGTGCAGACACGTCCTCAACAGCCAACGGAGCGTCACCATGCCTTTCCGCGCGTTCAGCTGTCGTTCAGCAGCGCTGGATCTCTCTGAGCTGTGCTGCGTAGCACACCGGGACACGGCAGTCTCCACGGCATCGTCGGCCAGTTCCGACCGCACGGTCTAACGCTCAGACCGCCCACCAACGGGCTGCGACGAACCTGGACCACATGCCCCACCATGGTTCGGCGTAGCGCCGAAAGGACTGCCTTGCTCTCCGACCCCCTCATCGTCGCCGCTTCTACCGCCGCTTTCACCCTGATCACTTGCTGCGTGGCAATCTGTGTCACCGCATGCCGGGTCGTCAATGCGGCCCTTCGCGGCAGCCGCTCCGCCGACCGCCCCGAAATCATCCGCGAGCTGGCTAAGGTCTTCCGTCATCTCCTAACAACGTGGTGGCGACGGAAGTAGAAGTTGTTCACTTTCTCCCGCAGTGCCGGCCGGAGCATGTTCCAGATACGCATGCTCCAGCTGGCACTGCCAGCGTCGGTTACCTGCGAAGATAAAGTTGAGCAGCGTCACCGACAGCCTCGTCCGGGCTCATGCTAGCCGAAGCGGAAGATGGAAAACCTTCCAAACTTGCACAGAATTATGCACACCGTCTAGGGGCATTCATTGTTGCTCAACGCACCGGCACTCAAAATCGCCGCACACGTCAGCGAAGGTTCGCTTCCCTTTCAGTTGCGCGAGAAATTCCTCCACGCCCATGGCCATGAGCCCAGCGCATCTGAGGAACGCCTCTGGGAGGGCGGTATCCCAGTGCTGACCAGTGTGCTCCTGGACGCCGGGCTCGATCAGGTCCACATGATGATCGAATATGTGTTGCCACTCACCTCCAAACGCGCCGACGTGGTACTCGCCGGGGTGCACCCGGAAAGCGGGCAGCCCTCATACGTAGTCATCGAGCTGAAGCAGTGGAGTAGCGCGGAGTTGGAGGAAGGGGAGCCGCTGCTGTGCCGAGTTGACTCAAACACACAGCCTATGCTCAATCCGATCGAGCAGGTCCGCGGTTATTGCGATTATTTGGCGTCATCCAACGGGGCGCTGGCCGGTCATTCAGAGTGCATCGCAGGTGTTGCCTACCTCTGCAACGCGACCGAGTTCGGCATCGCCGGGCTGTACGAGGCGGGACAGAGTGTCCGCGGGCGGCTGTTCAGCGGAGAGCGCCGCGGCGAGTTCATGGCGTACCTGAAAGAACGACTGGCACCTGAGTCCGGGTCAGCGGCGGCCGAGGCGCTACTCACCGGGAAAACCGGCCCTTCGAAGCAGCTCATGGCAGTGGCCGCCGGCGAGGTCCGCGAGCGAGAACAGTTCGTGCTCCTGGATGAGCAGCGCGTCGCATATGAAGAGGTTCTGGACGCGGTCCGCAGGGCGCAGCGCTCGGCTCACAAAGAAGTCGTGATCGTCACAGGCGGTTCCGGTTCAGGTAAAAGCGCGATCGCGCTGGCTCTCCTCGGCGAATTTCATCGAAGCGGCTTCACTGTGCTGCACGCGACGGGTTCAGCCACATTGACGACAACCATGCGGAAAACCGCCGGGGCGCGCAGTCGCGAAGTGCAGAATCTTTTCAAATACTTCAACAGCTTCATCACCGCCGAGCGAAACGGCGTCGATGTCCTGATCTGCGACGAAGCACAGCGCATTCGTGAAACTTCCGCCAACCGTTACACCCGAACGTCTCACCGCACCGGAAGGCCGCAGGTGGAGGAGCTGATCGATGCGGCTCGGGTTCCCGTTTTCCTCCTAGACGAGCTTCAGATCGTACGTCCTGGAGAGCTAGGAACAGTCAACATGATTCAGGAAGCTGCGGAGAGTAAGGGGCTCAGCTGTCAGATCGTATCCCTGAGCGGAAACTTCAGAAGCGGTGGCAGTGACGCATACCTGCGTTGGGTGACGCAGCTACTCGATCCGTCAAAGCGCGGACCGAAGAGTTGGGAACCTGACGGCCGAATGGATCTCCGAACTGCCAACTCCCCCCAAGAGCTGGAAGCGTTCCTCGACCAACAGCGGTCGTTGGGCTTCAGCGCGCGCATGACAGCTGGTTACTGCTGGCGATGGTCGGAGGCCAAGCCGGGGCAGCCGCTAGCAAAGGATGTAACTATCGGTGACTGGGCCCGCCCGTGGAATCTCAAGGGTGACCGATCCGTGATGGGAGCCCCGCCCGCCGCACTGTGGGCCACCGACCCGGCTGGATTCGGCCAGATCGGCTCGGTCTATGCCGCACAGGGTTTGGAGTACGACTGGAGCGGCGTGATCCTCGGGCCGGATTTGTTGTGGCGGAACGGGACATGGATCGTTGACCGCGCGGCATCTAAAGACCCTGTGTTTCGGAAGGCCACCTCAGACGCGGAAGTGCGTCGCCTGATCCTCAACACGTACAAGGTGCTTCTGACCCGCGGTATGGTCGGCACAATGATCTATTCCACCGACGCCGAGACCCGCGCCAAGCTGGGTGATCTCATCGGAACGCCGACCACTGCAGCCTTGTAGACAGCCGACCGCCAGCTTCACCGCACCCGACAGCCAGTTCCTGCATTACTCCCTCAAGTCCCATCCAGCAGTCAGCGAAGATTCACGTCGCTCCGGCGTCCGGTTACAACGCAAGCCACAGCCAAGAAGGTCCGGATACAGCGGGCACTAGCGAGCCGCACACCGCTCCGACCCAACAACGGTACGGATGGCCAGGGACGACGTCAGGTGACACCCCGTCCGCCGATACAGTGCGGAGACGGCAGCGGACACGGCGACGGGGTCGCTCCGAAACAGAGCGACCCCGGCTGACCTGCGCATTTGCAAGGTCGTCACATCGATGCTGCGGCGCCCGTCAGACATTGAAGCGGAACGTCGGGCGGCTGATTTTGACCTGCGGCGGGGCTCCGTTTAGGTGGCTGACCTGGGGTTTCCCCCGATTGCTTGCGTTGGTCATCCGCTGGCGTTTACGGGGGTCCTGCGGACTGTCTGCGGACTGAGCGAGGCACCCGTACGCAGGCATCCACGCGCGCTGAACCCCTCTGGAGTCAACTGGCGCGTGGCGTCGAATGCCCTGCGGTAGCGGGCACACTCTTCATCACTCGGGTCCGGGGTCCGGAGCAATCGAGCTGCCTTCCGTACGTCCGCGATAAAGACTGCCCCGAACTCAGTTGGTGACTGCTGTAGCGGCTTCGTAGCATGCGCTGGCACGTACGCTGCAGTCATGGACGATCCCGTACTCACCGCCCGCGAGCTGGTGCGGAATCGGTTTCCCGCCGCGCAGGCGACCTTCCTTGCCGGCAGCGTGCTGACCGACCGGTGGACGCCGACGTCCGATCTCGACATCGTGGTCCTACTGGACGGGCCGCCCGCCCCTACCGGGAGAATTTGCTGTACCGCGGCTGGCCAGTGGAACTGTTCGTGCAAACCGAGGCCGCCTGGCGCAGCTTCGCCGACCAGGAGGCCACGAAGCGGAGTTCGCCGTTGCTCGCCATGTGCTCCGGCGGCATGCTCCTGGTGACACGGACAGGCTGGGCGCATCGCTGCGGGTTGAGGCGCGAAAGCGTTGGGCTGCGGGCCCGCCGCCGCTTTCGGACTATGAGCGGAACCGCCTGCGGTACGCCCTGACAGACCTGCTCGACAACCTGCGTGGCTGTGCGGACCCCGCCGAGCGGGTGCACTTGGTTTCGCACGCGCTACAGCACGCCTCGCAGCTGGCCCTGCTGGCCGGCAGACACTGGCTCGGCGACGCTAAGTGGTTGTCGCGGCGGCTGGCAGCGGCCAACCCCGAGCTGCGCTGCACGTTGACCGACGCCGCCGCGCAAGCGATCGCCGGGCACACGAGCGACTTCGCCGCGGTCATGGCAGAGGTGCTGGACCAGGCTGGCGGCCCTGCGGGATGGGTACACCTTCGATGAATCGCCGGGGCGCGACTACCGAGTAGAAGTCAGGGGCTCTACCACCTTGGAGCCGGTCGGCGGCGATCCGGTCGATCGGTCGGCAGGAGTTGCCGTCCAGGAACACGAATGCCTTGGTGGATGCGGTTTGATCGCTCCGGCGAGAGTCGGCGCGAGGGCGCCCAAGACATCGATGGCCTCGGCGATGTACCGGTAGGCGGTCGTGGTGCCGACACCGAACCCGGCGGTGAGCTAGGCGTAGGTATGGCCGTAGCGCAGGTGCGCGAGGACTAGTAGGGGCTGGGCGCTCGCGTGACGCCAACTTGTTCCACGTTCCTGACAGCGGGCCCGCAGGCGAGCGGGCAGGTAGCACGAGGTCGAGGTGGACACATCGATGCCGGACGGGCAGACAAGCGTGCGAAAGCTCTCGTTGAACAACCGATCTTGGTCGTGAACCCGTCTATCAGGAGCTTCTTCACGTCCAGACACCGCCTTTCCAGCCCAACTACTCACCCGCTCGATTAGATTGGAGAACGCTCACGGTTTCCCCGGAATTACAAATCCCAGTCTCTAGGTGTCCGCGATCAAGCGATCAAGGAGAAACTTCGGCTTCCGAAAACCTCTTTGCCCGTACCGCCGCTCTGCCTATGCTGCGACCCGACCCCACCCTCGACTGACGAGGCCGACATGCAGCAGTTATGGAACAGCGACCGCCGCCGCACCGCGATCGGTCGCTCCAACCTCTCCATGCCGGCGCGCCAGGCTCTGGCCGACCGCCAGCTCAACGCGGACCGCACGATCCTCGACTACGGCTGCGGCCGAGGCGGCGACGTCGCCTCCCTCCAGCGCCTCGATTGCAAGATCACCGGTTGGGATCCCTACTACAGCTCGAGCGCACCGGTGGCCCCCTCTGACGTTGTCCTTCTCACCTACGTCCTGAACATCATCGAAGACCCCGTCGAGCGTCGGCAGACGCTCAAAGAGGCATGGAGGCTCGCCACCTCCGTACTCATCGTCTCGACTCGCCTCACCTGGGAGCGGTCCAAAGTCCGCGGCCAGGAGTACGGCGACGGCCTCCTCACCAGCCGGCAGACGTTCCAGCACCTCTTCAGCCCGGACGAGCTCCGGGTCTACGTCGAGGAGGTCATAGGAACACGCTGCATATCAGCGGCACCCGGCATCGTGTACGCCTTCAAGGACGACTCAGCCCGACTGGGCTACCTCGCACACCGCATCGTCCCCGACGCCGAGTGGCTCGCTTCAGCCGATACCACTTCCGCTATCGCGTCGCTGGTCGACTACGTCGAACGGCGTGGCCGCCCGCCCCGTGTCGACGAGATGCCCCGGCCGATGGCCGAGCAGCTCGCCCACCTGAAACCCAGCGATCTCAAGCGCCTCGTGCGCGACTCCGCCGACGCCGAGAAGGTCTCCGAGGGCGCCAAGCGCACGACGCTGAACACGCTGCTGTTCCTCGCCGTCGAGCTCTTCAACGGCCGGGGTCCGTTCAGCAGCCTCCCCCTGGGCGTCCAGCTCGACGTCCGGTCGTTCTTCAACTCATACAAGGAAGCCTGCCAGCGCTCCGACCGTCTGCTCCTCAAGCTCCGGGACGACAGCTATATTCGGGGCGCCATGAACGCATCCAGCGTCGGCAAGATCACCCCAACGGCGCTGTACGTGCACCGCCGGGCGATCGACCGGATGCCCACCGTCCTGCGCCTGTACGAGCACTGCGCTGCCGTAGCCGCCGGCCGCCCTCAGGAATGGACCATCGCCAAGCTGAAGCACCAGGGACGAGCCATCAGCTGGCTCGACTACCCGGAATTCGACAAGGACCCACACCCGCGGATCGCGTCGTCGTACCTCGTAGATCTCAAGACCCTCGAGACCTCGCACATGTCCTACGCGAACTCGGCCAACCGTCCTCTGCTCCACCGCAAGCACGAATTCCTGGCACCCGACGACCCGGACGTGTCGCGTTACCGCCGTCTGACCGAGTTCGAGCTACGTGCCGGCCTTTACGAGAATCCGCAACTGATCGGCACCGAGAATGGCTGGGAGGCCGAACTGATCAGGTGCAATCGCATGCTTAGGGGACACCGGCTGGTCCGGCGCCCCGAAGACTGAGCAACTCAAACCGTCAGGGGGCATCCGGCTGCATGTAGGCGATCGTCTCCGCCAGGTCATTCGGGTCGAAGTCCGAGATTTGCCCGGGGAACCACGAGAGGCGGATGCCGTTGGTGGCCACCTCTCCCGGGAGGCCCATTGCGGTCAGCACGTGGCTGGGCGTGTACGAGGCGCTGGTGCATGCGGAACCGGTCGCCACGGCCACCTGGTCCTTGATCCGTACGATCAGGGCCTCGGCGTTGAGCCCGTCGAAGGTCACGTTGAGGATGTGCGGGACCGAGTGGTCGGTATCGCCGTTGATCTGGAAGCGGGTCTTTCCGAGCGCGGCGAGCAGCCGCTCCCGCATCTCCTTCGCGTCCCGCTCCCAACGCGACCGGTTCTCTCGGAAGACCTTGGCTGCTTCGTACAGCCCCATGATCAGTGGCACCGGAAGCGTCCCAGGACGCAGCTTCCGTTCCTGCCCGCCGCCGAACATGATCGGCTCCAGCGGCACCTTGTCCCAACCTCGACGCCGGGTCACCAGAGCGCCGATCCCCTTGGGTGCACCGATCTTGTGGCCGCTGATGCTGGTCAAGTCGATGGGTGCCTTCAGGTCCTCGGGAACCTTTGCGTACCCCTGCGCGGCATCGACGTGAAGATAAGTCGGGGTCTCCTGGAGCTTCTCCGCCAGCTCGGCCACGGGCTGGATGACACCCGTCTCATTGTTCACGTGCATTAGCGAGACGAGCAGGGTGTCCGGCCTCAGCTTCTCCAGCACGGCCTCCGTAGAGATCCGCCCCGAGGGACCAGGCTCCAGGAAATCGACCTCGAACCCCTGCTTCTCCTGCAGGTGCAGCAGGGGCTCGATGACCGCCTTGTGCTCGATGGCTGAGGTGATGATGTGCTTCCGGCCGTGCTTCTCGCCGTACGGGGCCATGCCGAGCAGCGCGATGTTGTTGGACTCCGTCGCTCCACTGGTGAAGATGACCTCTTCGGTTCTCACATCGACTGTCCCGGCAAGGAACGCCCTGGCCTCCTGGACCGCTTTCTTTGCCCGAGCTCCGTACTCATGGGTGCGGCTGCCCGCATTGCCGAAGTCTTCGGTCATCCAGTGGAGCACCACGTCAGCCACCCGCGGCTCCACACGGGTCGTCGCTGCCACATCCAGATACGCCACCACAGCGCTCACCCATCCCAGAGCAATCATCGCGTTACCGAGTACGTCAAACCGTTAACGTACACGGATGCTCGACTGGCGCACAGCGCGCCACCTCAGAGTTGTCAACGCAGACATCGACGTACGTCTTCCCGGGCAGGCACGCCCTTCGTGCGAGCCTGGAGTACCCCCAAACATGCCGGTGCGTCTTACGTACGTGAAGGTTACGCAACTTCCGCAAGCTTCGTACGTTAAGCGGGTGACGTACGCTAAGGTTGCCGGGTGGAGATCGAAGCAGCGACACCAGCGACGAGAGTCGTGGCTCCGCGCACCTCGGCGGGGTTCGAGTACACGTTCCCTGCGATCCGCGGCATCCAGGCAGGGCGCGAGTATTACGTCTCGATGTGCCCCCTGCGCCTCATCCCAAAGATCTTTATCTTCGACGAAGACGAGCTCTCGCCGGAGCTGCGCGCCCAGCGGATCCTCAACAAGGGACGCCTCCCAGCGCTCACGAAGTACATTCTGGACAATCCAGAGGATTACGTCTTCAGCGCTTTGACCGCATCCGTCGACGGCGACATGGAGTTCGACCATCTCGGCTCCGACGGCAACGCCTTCCGTACCGGGCAGCTGCGCATCCCTATGGACTCCCGCTTCCTGATCAACGACGGCCAGCACCGGCGCGCCGCTATCGAGCACGCCCTCAAGGAGAATCCGGACATCGGCAACGAGACGATCGCCGTCGTCTTCTTCCATGATGCGGGGCTCGCCCGCTCACAGCAGATGTTCGCGGACCTCAACCGGCACGCGGTGCGTCCGGCACGATCCATTGGCGTCCTCTACGACCACCGGGACGGCGAAGCCCAGGTCGCACGCACACTGGCCACCCAGTGCAAGGTCTTCAAAGGCTACGTCGAGATGGAGAAGAGCACCCTCTCCGGCCGCTCCCGGATGATGTTCACCCTGAGCGCTCTTTACTATGGCACCCAGGCCCTCCTCCAGGGCCTGGAGGTCGAGGCAGACGCCGCAGCCGAGCTGGCGCAGGAGTACTGGGAGCACATCGACACGACGCTTCCCGAGTGGGAGATGGTTCGCAAGAGAGAGCTATCGGCGCCCGAGATGCGGCGCGACTTCATTCACAGTCACGGAATCGCATTGCACGCTCTCGGCCGCATCGGGAATTCCCTACTTCGGGAATCCGCCGCGCCCACTAAATGGAAGCGGAAACTCTCCCCCCTGAAAAAGGTCGACTGGACTCGGTCGAATACAGACTGGGAGGGCCGAGCCATCGTCGGTGGTCGTGTCTCCAAAAGCCACCAAAATGTAACTCTTACAGTCAACTACCTACGCAAACACCTGCGCCTCGGCCTCAGCGCCGAAGAGCAGCGGGTAGAGGACGCATACCTGCGAGGCGAAGCATGAGCACCATCCCTCTGCAACTCACGCCAGTCCAGCGGAAGCCGTTCGACGGGCAACCCCTCGAAGAGGTCATCGCCAAGCTCTCAGACGAGGTCCGTGAGCTCTACACCGCCGACCAGGTGCCCTGGGTCATCGGATACAGCGGCGGCAAGGACTCCACCGCGGTCCTCCAGCTCGTATGGAACGCCATCGCTGCTCTGCCGGCGGAGCAGCGCACCAAGACGGTCCACGTCATCAGCACCGACACCCTCGTCGAGAACCCCGTCGTCGCGGCGTGGGTGACGACATCCCTAGAGACGATGGAGAAAGCCGCCGCCGAACAGGGCCTCCCTATCGAGCCTCATCGCTTGACGCCAGAGATCAAGGACACCTTCTGGGTCAACCTGATCGGTCGGGGTTACCCGGCGCCGCGCCCCAAGTTCCGCTGGTGCACTGAGCGCCTCAAGATCAAGCCCTCCAACTCCTTCATCCGGAACGTCGTGGCAGCACATGGCGAGGCGATCATGGTGCTCGGTATCCGTAAGACCGAGAGCCAGGCGCGCGCCCGTGCCATGGAGAAGCACGAGAAGCGGCGCGTCCGTGATCGCCTCTCTCCCAATGCGAACCTTCCCAACTCCCTCGTCTACAGCCCGGTCGAAGACTGGACCAACGATGATGTCTGGGAGTACCTGATGCAGAAGCCCAACCCGTGGGGCTACAACAATCAGGATCTCCTCACCATGTACCAAGGCGCCTCCGGCGATGGCGAGTGCCCGCTCGTGGTCGACTCGACCACTCCCTCCTGCGGTTCCAGCCGCTTCGGGTGCTGGACGTGCACGCTCGTCGAGCAGGACAAGTCGATGTCGGCGATGATCCAGAATGACGAGGAGAAGGAGTGGATGAGGCCGCTCCTGGACCTCCGCGACAAGCTGGACGCCCCGTTCGGCTACTTCGAAGAGGGCGAGGAAGGACTCCCCGCCGGCCGGAAGCTCCCGTACCCCCGCCCTGACCAGCCGGCCCGAGACTTCCGCCGCATGAACGGCAAGGTCATGGTCTACACACGCCGGACCGACGGCGAAGAGGTCCCGATCCACGGCCCGTACCTGCAGAAGTTTCGCCAGGACTGGCTCAAGGACCTGCTGGACGCCCAGACCTGGATCCGTGCCAATGCCCCGGAGCACGTCAAGAACATCGAGTTGATCACCCTCGACGAGTTGCACGAGATCCGTCGTATCTGGGTCTTCGACAAGCACGAGGTCGAAGACTCCCTGCCCCGTATCTACAAGGAGTCCACGGGTGAGGACTTCCCGGGTGGCCCACTGGACGAGCAGCTCGTCATGGGCGCTGACGAGATGGAGCTGCTGAAGGAGCTCTGCGGGGACGACGACCTGCACTACGACATGGTCCGTGAGCTGCTGTCCGTCGAGCGCAAATACCGGACAATGTCCCGACGCGCTGGCCTCTTCCAGGCTCTGGAGACTGCGGTAAAGAAGGGCTACTACGAGGACAGCACCGACGCCATCGACTTCGCGCAGCGCAAGAACAAGTGGCGTGACGAATCGCCGATCCACCTGACCCTGGACGAAGAAACCAATACTGATGCTCCTGCGTAAGATCACTCTCGAAGAGTTCGGGGCTTACCGCGGCACCCAGTCGCTAGATCTGACCACCAAGAGGAACAAGCCGATCGTCCTCATCGGCGGACTCAACGGCTGCGGTAAGACGACCCTTCTCGACGCCATCCAGCTGGCGCTGTACGGGCCGCGAGCACGCTGTAGCGGTCGAGGCAACAAATCGTACGAGACGTACCTCCGCGAAAGCATCAACCGGCAGGCCGACCCGACACGCGGTGCACAGATCATCCTGGAGTTCACGATTGCGGTGGACGGCACGGAGCACTACTACAAGGTGGTCCGCAGCTGGCACACCAGCGGCAAGACGACGCTCAAGGAGTTCGTGAACGCGTTCGTCGACGAGGGGTACGGCTCCAGGGCGAAGTCGGGACGACGTGCCGAACCTGAACTGAAGCACAGCCGGGTTCTCAGCCAGGAGTGGGCCGATCACATCGAAAGCCTGCTCCCCCTGGAAGTCGCCTCGCTGTCGTTCTTCGACGGAGAGAAGATCGAATCGCTCGCCGACCCTGAGCGCGCGGCATCGGTCATCGAATCGGCCATCCACTCGCTGCTCGGTGTCAGCACCGTCCAGCAGCTCCGTACGGACCTGCTCGCGCTCCAGCGCCGGCAGAAGTTGTCGGACGAAGAGCAGCACTTGATGGACAAGATCCACGCAGATGAGCAGGAACAGCGGACGGCCGACGCCGCTCTGGAGAACGCAGAACAGCAGGCCGCGCAGCGTAACAGCGAGCTCGGCAAAGCTCGGCGCACTCTCGAAACGCTGGAGGATGCCTACAAGCAGGAGGGTGGAAACCTCTTCGAGCGCCGTGTCGAGGTCGAGCGCGAGTACGCGCAACTCTCCGCTCGCCTCGCAGAAATCCGCAGCTCTCTCGTGCAGTTGGCTGCAGGCCCGCTTCCGCTCCTCATGGTGGGAAGCCACCTCAAGGAATTGCGCAAGCAGGCAGATCGCGAGCGGACGGCAGCCGAGTCTCACCAGGTGCTGGGCGTACTCGAAGAGCGTGACCAGTGGCTGCTGGACATGCTCCCTGCCGAGGCGAAGGCCGCCGTGATGGAGAAACTGGAGGCTGACCGCGCCAAGCGCGCCAAGTCCGCCGGCCTCAAGGTGAATCTCGGGCTCTCTCCGGACACACTCCCCCAGCTGTCGGCACTCGACGAGGCGCTCAGTCGCGACAAGGCACGAGCTGCCGAGCTCCTTCAGCAGGCTGCCGAAGCCACCGAAGAGCATGTGCAGCTGGAACGCTTGCTGGCGGGTGTACCGGCCAAGAGCAAGGTCGAAGCCATCCAGAAGAAGCGCGAAGACCAGCTCCAGGAAGTCGCACGGCTGGAGCAGGAGTACGAGAACAGCCTCAACAACGTCGACGAATTGAAACGCCGCCTCGAATACGTCTCCGCCTCTCTGCAGCGCGCCCACGAAGAGTTCGTCCGCACCAAGGTGAAGGCCGAAGAGGTTGAGCGGATCATCAAGTACTCGGAGAAGGCCCGAAAGACGCTGGGACAGTTCGGCGATGCCCTCCTCAAGCGGCACATCAGCCGCCTCGAGGTAGCAATGCTCACCAGCTTCCAAACCCTCATGCGCAAGCAAGGTCTGGTGAGCGACCTCCGCATCGATACCGACAAGTTCACGCTCACCCTGGCCGACGCCGACGGCGAGCTGATCGACCCCGCCCGTCTCAGTGCGGGCGAGCGCCAGCTACTCGCGGTCTCTCTCCTCTGGGGTCTGATGAAGGTCGCTGGCAATCACCTGCCCAGCGTCATCGACACGCCGCTCGGCCGGCTCGACAGCCGCCACCGCGAGCACTTGGTGGACCGGTACTTCCCGTTCGCCAGCGATCAGGTCCTTCTCCTCTCCACCGACGAGGAGATCGACGAGTACCTGCTGGGCCGCCTCAAGAAGTCCGTCGCCCACACCTACACTCTGGTCCACGACGACACCACCTTCACCACCAGCGTCATCGAGGGTTACTGGTGGAACGCAGGAGCCAGCAATGCCGCTTGAGAACATCCGTCTCGCCACAGCGAGCAAGGACCGCCTATCCCGCCTGAAGCGCACCACTGGCATCACCCAGTGGAACGTCCTGTGCCGATGGGCTCTGGCTCTCTCCCTGGCAGACGCCTCCACCCCCCTGGTCCGTGAGGTCGTCACCGACTCCAACGTCGAGATGTCCTGGAAGACCTTCGCCGGGCCCCACGGCGACCTCTACCTCGCGCTGCTCAAGCAGCGCTGCGTGGCCGACGGCCTGGAGCCGACGGACGACAACGTCTCCAAGACGCTGACGATCCATCTGGCGCGAGGGATCGGATACTTGGGGGCGCACAAGGAGATGACAGCAATCGAGGGGCTGATCGGGGCTGTGGCAACCGGCTGAATTGTTCAGAATGGCCCATTTAGGGCCGATTCGCCTGCATGGGTCGGCCCGTTCCTTCCCCCAAGGTGGCGAACAGCCATCAGAAAACACAGATTCACTTCACTCATTGACACATAAGCTGCCCTGTATGGCATCAGGACACGGCAGCACCTCACTTCAGCTCTACCTCGTCGGCATCGGTGAGGTCCTGCGCAACAATCGCCTGGTCGTTCCCCAGTTCCAGCGCTCGTACTGTTGGAAGGTGGAGCAGGAGGTCCTCCACTACTGGACCGACCTGAGTCGGGCGATCAATGGCGGGGCCAAGGAGGAGTACTTCTTCGGTACAGTTGTGATCACTCAGGATGGCGACGGGGCTCGAAAGCGGATCATCGACGGCCAGCAGCGGCTGGTCACCTCCTCCCTCCTGATCGCTGCCATCCGCGACGAGCTGCGAACCCTGGAGGGGAACCTGCTTAAGGCTGACGACTCCCAGGCTGTGGGCATCAGCCGCACCTTCCTGGCCAGCAAGGCATGGAACGACAGGTACGCGGAGTCGCACCTCAAGCTCAACGAGAGCGACAACCCCGACTTCCTCGGCATCACTACCGAGACCGCGCTCCCGGGAAAACCCGCGAGGACCGACTCCGACATCGTCAAGGCGTACCGGTTCTTCCGGGAGAAGGTCTCGCAGTTCCCCAACCTGCATGGGATGGACGCAGCCAACGTCCTCGAGAAATGGGTGAGCTACATCCAGCACCGGGCGCAGCTTGCCGTAGTCGAGACCCCGACCGAGGCAGACGCCTACGTAATCTTCGAGACTCTCAACAACCGAGGCGCCGACCTGACCACCGCGGACCTCCTGAAAAACCACCTCTTCGGAGCCGCCGGTGAGCAGCAGAACCTCAACGCGGTGCGGAACAACTGGCACCAGTCACTCGGGACGCTCCAGCTCGGAGCCGCCGATGCGAAGTTCACCAAGTTCCTGCGCCACTACTGGAGCTCGAAGGTCGGTAAGATCACCGAGCGCGATCTCTACGCGGAAATGCGCGCAGAAGTGACCCACCGCCAGGAGGCGCTGCAGTTCTCGGAGAACCTCCTGTCAGCCGCACACGCCTACACCGCGCTCTCCAGTCCGGAGAGCGACTTCTGGGCGACCAAGTGCAGCGGCAACGGTCACCGTCCCGCACTCGACACACTCGCCATGTTCGACCTGGTTCCCAATAAGATCCTCCTGCTGGCGGCAGTCGAGCACTTCCACTCCCACGAGCTCGAGAAGCTCCTTCGGGCCATGGTGAACTGGTCAGTTCGTGGCATGATCATGAGCCTAATGAACCGCGGCCGCTTCGAGGTCCAGTACTCCCAGATCGCGGTCGCCATCCGGAAGGGCGAAGTCACCACCACCGCGCAGGTCCGACTGCGTGTCGAGGATCTCATCCCTTCCGACACCGACTTCAGGGAGCAGTTCGCGCTCGCCACCGTGGGAAGAAGCGATTCCAAGCTTGCTCGGTACTACCTGAGCGCCCTGGAGACGACGAGGCGAAGGGAGTCCCAGCCGGAGTTCGTCCCCAACGGCAACCCGAGCCAGGTCAACCTAGAGCACGTGTTCCCGCAGAACGCCAAGGAAGCCGATTGGGAGGACTTCATCAAGAAGAGCGGGGACAAGCAGGACGCCGCCAGCTGGGTCTACCGCATCGGCAACATGGTGCTCCTGCAGACTGGAGTGAACTCCAAGATCGGGAACAAGTCGTTCGCCGAAAAGGTCGAGGTCTTCAAGGCGTCGGGCTTCGAGCTGACCAGAAAGATCAGCGAGAAGAGCGAGTGGACCCCAGACAGCATCCGACTTCGGCAGACCGTCCTTGCCGGACTCGCGGTCAAGACCTGGCCGCGCTGACGCAGGGCTCACCAGGGGTGGCAGCCACACGCCTTCCGGTTGCCACCCCTGCCGTGGAGAAGCGGCATTACCAGTCCAGGTCAGCGCTGGCGAGGATGTCGCCAACGTCGTCCTTCTCTTCCTCCGGCGGCGTTCTAAGCCCCTCGAGGACGAGGATCGAGATGATCGTGTCAAGATCCTGGTCGGACTGACGGTTTATAAGGGTCTGCAGGTGGGACAGGCCGGCGTTCGCGTACTCCTCGAAGATGAGGACCCGCTCGGGCTGGCGGTCCGCGCTGAGGATTTTCGGGTCGTCGGGGCACTCGACGGCCCCGAGCATGTCGAGGAGTACCTCCCCGTAGTCCCGGCTCTCCATGAGCGCGAGGCGGATCGGCTCGTCAGCCTGGTCGAACGGCTTGCGCTCGCCTCGGCGGCGGCCGAGCAGCGCGGCGAACATCATCGCCTCTACCATGGTCGCGAACGTCCCGGTCTTTCTGTCGGTGAGCTTACCGAGCAGGTCCTCATGCTCTTGGGGACGGCGGAAACGGTCCGTGTAGGCCATCAGAAGGTCACCTTCTCCAGAACAGTGTGCTCGAAGTCGCCGTGTGACACGTACGGAACCTCACGGTTGTTGATCACGATCGTCTCTTCGCCCGCTGACTGGTTCGGCGTGTAAGAGCGCAGTACGTACATATGATTAGCGGCCTGCTGGAGGTTCTCCAGAACCTTGCCCCGCGCCTGCGACTGCGAGAGCAGGGTGATGATCTGGGAAGTCAGCGCCGGCAGGGCCTTGGAGATCTCTTCCTGATAGGTCAGGTCGAGGCTGCCGAAGGGGGCATCCATGACGACCGGGTAGACACCGCCGCTGCCGGTCTCGATAGGCGCCTCCCCCCTGTTCTTCTTTCGGGCACTGATGTTCCTGGCAACCTCGGAGACCGCGCCGACGAAGCTGAGGCCGAGGATCTGGTTCTCGCCGGTGGAGCGGATGGCCACTCCGCTCGCGGTGTGCAGCTCCAGCTCGAAGTCGTCGTTCAGCTCGGGTACGTAGCTCTTGATGAAGATCCGGGAGAACACCTCCTTGACCTTCTTGTCGAGCTGCTCGCGGACCTCCTCGGTCTTAATTTCGAGGATCTCCTTCAATGCAGCACGCACCTGCTCAACGAGCTCGACCTGCCTCTGAATCTTGAAGGCCTTCTCACTCTTTACTTCAGCATTCCGGTACTGACGGCCGGTAGCCTCCGCCTCCTCCTTGGTCGAGGCGACCTTGTTCTCGGCTTCCTTGTACGCAACGCGGGCGTCCGTCTCCTTAGAGACGTATTTCTTCCGGCGCTCGATGAGACGCTGGACATCCTGGATGTCCACCCCTTCCAGCTGCCGAACGACATCGGAACGTTCCGCTTCCAACTCGCTGATCTCAGCGTCCGCCTTCTGTATGCCGGAAGCATTGAGGGTGAGCTGCTCCAGTATCTCCTGTCGTCTCTCCTCCAGGTTCTTCATTTTGCCGCTGACCCGCATCCAGCTCTCCTGGACGTCCTCGAGGCCAGCGTTGTACTTGCGCTTTTCCAGCTCCTCGTACTCCGGGGTTCCCTCGCAGACCTCACGACCGCACATACACAGGTGCGCCTCGAGGATGTCCTCGATGAAGCTGCGCTGGATGCCTGCAGGCAGCTGGCGCCGCTCTCGCATCTCGTCCGCGAGCTCAATGACCTTGGTGTCGATCCCGCTGGTCAGAGCCAGGAAGCCGTACCGCGACAGCAGCTCGCGCTTACGGCTCTTGTACTCCATGTGCCGGTCGTGTGCGGCCTTAATCCGGCGGGTCAGCGAGTCTCGCTTCTTCTGGAGCGGCTCCGCCTCTCTATTTTGGAGCAGGGCGCGGTCAATGGACTGAACTTCCTTCTGGAAGGCGCTGATCTCTCCGGAGAGGCGCAGCATCTCTGCCACCTCTTCCTTTTCGCGGGTGGCGAGGTGGTCCATGTGGTCGGACAGCCGCTTCAGCCTGCTGTCCTCCTTGGAGTCGATCTCACTGGCGAGCTTTCGGGAGACTTTCGGCAAGTCTTCCAAAGCACGCTCAATGGCCTCCAGGTCCAGAAGGGTCTTGATGGCCTTCTGGACCTCCTGATTCTTGCCCTCGCCTTCCCGCTTCTCGTCGCCGGAGAACATCTTCTCCATGCGCTCACCGTTGAAGAAGAAGAACTGACGCAGGCCCTTGGGTAGAATCTTCTCGATCCGGTCCTGGCCGTTGGCGATGCTATGGGCTTCGCCGTCCGTCCCGATCTCCGTGACCGTCAGCTCAGGCTCTACGAGCTCCTGCTCCGCCTTCACCTTGGTGACAGTGACGTGTCGAACCACGGAGAACCGGGTCCCGTCGTGCTCGAAGTCCAGCCGCACCGAGGCTGTGATGTCCTCCTCGAACGCGGTGTCCGCCCATGCCTTGTCGTGAATGACGCGGTGCTGCTGCTCCACGTCGTCCGAGAACGTTCCGTAAAGAGCCCAGGCGAATGCATTGAGCAGGGTGGTCTTGCCGGCCCCGTTGTTTCCGAAAATGAGGACAGCGGGCTTGCCCTCCTCTACGGACAAATCGAGGACCTGCTCCCCGTAGAAGGCGCGGAAGTTCTTCAGCGTCAGCTTGAGCAGCTTCACTTGGTCAGCTCCCTCACGGCGTCAACGATCTTCGGGACGACCTTGGTCGTCTCCCTGATGTGGATGTTCTCGTTCTCCAGGTCGATGACCTTCTGGACGAGGATCCTGGCTTCCCGCGGCAGCTCGTTCAAGACATCGCGCACCGTGCGTGCGGGGAGCTGGTCGGCTGTTTCGTCACTCACGGGTTACTCCTGGTTCGAGGTAGCAGTAGAGAAGGAGTGGGGGGTACTTGCAGTGGGTTCTCAGGTGTCAAAGAGGCCGTAGCGCTCACGCACGGGGCGGAGGACATTGAGGGTGTCCCCCTCGTTGTCAGCTAGGTAGGCGAACTCCTCGACGCGAGCCAGCTCGCGACGGAGCAGGCTGCGTTCGGTCTCGTACTGAATCGCGTCCCCGCCCGCAGGTGGCACGACAACGAAGTCGATGATGTCCGCGCGCTCCTTGCCGGGCGCCTTGCGCAGGACGCGGCCGCGACGCTGAATGAACTGGCGGGGATTGGAGGAACTGGACAGGAGGTAGGCAGTCCGGGAGGCCGGGACGTCCACGCCTTCGTCCAGGCAGCGCATGGAGGAGATGACCTGGAGGTCGTTATTCTCGAAGCGGCGCAGGACGTCCAGGCGGGCCGAGCGCTTCGTCTCCGAGGTGTAGCGGGCAGCGGGCATGTGCAGCTCGTTGCCGATCATCTCCATGACCTGGTCGATCTGGCGCGCGCCATCGGTGCCGGGCTCTTGAAGGAGCGGGTGCTTGCCCTCGGCGCAGTAGATGAGCTGGTGGCTGGTGTCCCGGCGCTTCTCGATCTCCGCACGGAGGATCTCCAGCTTGCCGCGGGCGTGGCCGATGATGTCGGCGCGCTTCTTCAGAAGTCGGCCGAGCGGGCTGTCCCGGTCGGCGGTCTCCTTCAGGTCTGTGCCGGCCGCGATTAGGCGAGCGATCTTCGCGCTGGTCTCTGCGTACAGCTCGGCTTCTTCGTCGTCCAGCTCCACGAGGATGGGTGTGTAGGTGTAGCGGCACAGGGCACCGCGGCGGATGGCTTCGCCGATGCTCATCTCGAAGACGACTCGGTCGAAGTAGTCGGTGAGGGCGTCGGTGCCCTCCTCATCGAACCAGCGCTCCGGAGTGGCGGAGAGGCCAAGGCGGTACTGAGCCTTCTCCGGGAGGCGGGTACGCAGGTGCGCGGCACCAAGGTTGTGGGCCTCGTCCGCGATGAGGAGGAGGTGCCCCCGGTAGGAGCTGAGCAGGTTCTGGAAGGCATCACCGCCGAAGGTGGCGTTGGTGGTGACGATGACGCCGCCTCGGGTACCGCCGAGGGCGATGTTCTGGAGCAGGCTGTGAGCGCGCGCAGACCATTTGCTGGTCGCCTCGTAGGCCCGCAACGGTGTCACGCCGAACCACTCGATGTCCTTAGCCCATTGGTCGATTAGATGCTGGTACGGGGCCACGATAACGGTGAGGAGTGAGGCAGACGCATCGTTCTTCCGAAGGAGCGTGCCGAGCTGGGAGGCAGCGGAAAGTGCGGTCAGAGTCTTGCCTGTGCCTGTGGCCATGCGGAGAATGCCTCGGCACTGGTTGCGGAACCAGTTCTGGACAGCTTCCTTCTGGTAGTCGCGAACCTTCAGGCTGGGCGGGATCGCAGGTGTGCCAGAAGGAGGCAGCGGCGCGGTGCGGATGGGGGTTCCGCCGGTCGGAAGGTCGTCCAGTTCGTACTGGTCGGCAGTGGCCCGAGCGCTGCGCTCGACGATCACCTTGGCCGCCTCGGTGAACGGGATGACGCGCAGCATCTGCGTGCGGTTCTCCCAGAGGTCATCGAAGTCCTTGCTTATGCGCGCGGCCCGGCGTGCATCGCTCGGGTCCCAGCTCCGGTAGACCTCGATCGCCTCAAAGTTGCCGACGAGACCGGAGCGGGTCTCGTTGGCGCTGCCCTTGAAGGCGATGACGTCTCGGCCGTCCCGGAAGACACCGATCTTCTCGTGGTACATGCCGACGCGGCCACGCTCTTCGACATAGGCCAGCTTGAAATCGACTCGGTTCTCGGCGACCAGTTGTCCAAGCTTGCCGAGACCGCGGGCTGCCCGCGCGTCCTCAACCGCCTGCTCCAGGTCGCGGAGGGCAGCATGCTGGAGGACTTCGCGCAGCTCGTAGCCGTCCTCAATGTCCTTGATATCAGCCGGGTCAAGGTAGGGGGAGGCGATGATCCGCATGGTGCCGCCGCGCGCGGTGAACTCGTCGATTCCCTGCCCGAGCGTGGCGATCACGGACGCAGCGAAGTAGCCCACGGCCCGGTCGTAGGCGGTGGAGGCGGCGAGGGCAGGCAGGTAGAAGTCCTCGACAAGGTGGTTGCGGTCGCTGCGGTAGTCGGACTCCGCGCCGCAGTCGCGGAGGAAAGGGGAAGGCGCCATCAGATCAGCCCCAGGTGGTCCATTAGGTCGTCCACGTCGGGGGCCTCGTCGGCGGGGCGGGGCTGCTGCACGGCCGACGGGTCGGTCTCAGAGGTGCGGGCTGCGGGGACAGCTGCTTTCTCGGAGCCAGCGTCCCGGTCTTCACCTATGCGGCGGACGGTCCCTCCCCGTGCGGTGAATGGGGCAATGGACATGGCGGCCCGCAGGCTGGACTCTTTGATGTCGAAGTCTCGGCGAAGAAGCGCCACGACCTTATCTGCCTCAACCTGGCCGCCGTGCGCATCGACCATGTCAGAGATCAGTTCCTTGATCGGCTTGTACACCGGGAGGTGCCACTCGGTCAGCGCCCACTGGTTCCGCTGGCTCCGGCTAAAGCGGGCATCCCCTTCGATCTGCTGCCGGAGATACTGGATCCCGATGGTGACGCCCGTGCGCTTCCTCAGCTCCTCGACAGTCAGCGGGGTATCTGCTTCGCGCAAAGCGGCCTCCACCTTGTTGAGGCGCTCGCGCTCACGCTGAGGCCCGACGCCGCCGGCAGCCCTGGTGGGTGAGACGGACGCTTCTTCTTCTCGGGAGGGAAGCCCCTGGGCCGGGATCGCTGCAGGCGAGGGTGCAGTCGCGTCGGTACCGTCCTGGAGGCACCAGGCTCCCCTGGCCGTGATCGCGAAGCGTGCATCCGTAAAAAGCGCCTCTGTCACTTCTACCGGTGACACGACTCCGTCCAGTGCTCCCTCGATGAGCGAGGTGCTCATGCCCTCAGCGCAGCCTTCGAGGACCTGCGCTATGCGGTCTCCGGGCGACGCCTCCAAGACCGCTTCGCCTGCATCCACCAGCGTGCCTGCGTGCGGAATAGATCCATCACTCTCTGCTTCCCTGTTTTTGGCTTCCTCGGTCGCACCCAAAGGACTGTTACTCTCCGTAGTCACCTCCACTGCTGAGATTCCTTCGCCTCGCACTGTCCGACGCCGCTCAGAATCGGTGGAGCGATCCGGCACAACCCAGCCATCGCGCGCCGTGAAGGTGGTATCGCGGAGCATGCGGGAGACCACTCCCAGCTCTCCGTCCGCCACCTCCGCCTCACCGATAAGGTCACCTAGAGTAAGTGCGCTCTCGCGGTTTTTATTTACTTGGAGGAGGGCGGACAGCTGCTCGACCAGCCCGGACATCCCCCCAGAGATGACAACGGTCTCAGTTGGCTGGAGCTTGGAGCGAGTCAACGAGATCTGGTTGCCCTCGCAATCAAGACCGCAGTGGATCAGCCACTGACGCAGGTGGTCGAGATCGCTGGGGACAGGCACCTGGCGTGCGTCGAGGAGAGCGGAGGCTGTCAACAGGCTCATCACCTCGTCAACATCAAGATCGAGGGCTCTCACCGTGGCGACGCCACACTCTTCCAGATCATTCATGAAGATCCACTGTCCGGTCGGGGACGCGGAGGTGGTCGCGTCCAGCCAGCGCATGCCGGTGAACAGGCGGAGGACGGTGAGCCCGTCCCCAATGTTTTCGCCAAGCCAAGCGTGGCGGTTCAGAAACGAACTGACTAGGCAAGGTTTCCGAAGGTCAAGCTCCGCGCGCTCTATCCAGGCACGGAGTATCGAATCCGCCTCGACACTGCGGTTGAACTCGTCCATGAGGAAGTTCCGACACCGCCGCGCAGTCTCCTGAAGAAGGGCATGCTGAGAAGCAAGCTCGCCCAGCGGAACCGGAGCCTCTGCGCAGAAGTGCTGCAGGATGAGGTCCCGGTTGAAGCTGCTGAGCCCCTTGTACCATCGGTCGAATGCGTTCATGGCCTTCAACGGGAGGCATGGGTGGACGATGGTCAGCGTGCTGGGAGCAGCGCCTCTTCACACGCGGCGATCGGGTTGCCGATCACCGCGCGTTGAAGGCGTCATTGGGTTGCTCGCTCCAGCCCACCCCTGTGCCTCATCCCCCCTCCTGGGACACCAGCGACAGCGCTGTCGCTTCAACGGTACAGGGGACGCCCTAAACTCATCCATGGTTCCTTGATCTACAGCAGACGCGGAACGGCGCTTGTGCGGTTCCCTGAAGCCTCACGCCCCCGTCCATGTAGCGAGCACCTCTCCAGGTCGGGCCGGCCGGCCTGCCCGATGGCCTGCCTCCGCCGATCACCGGCGACCTCTCCGCACCAGCGAGACCGGCAAGCCCACCGTTCCGTTCTCTTCCTCCCGCCCTTCGATCCCGCTGATCTGCCGCCCGTTGACCTTCACGTTCTCCGCGTTGTTCACCGTCACGACTCCCTGGGCCGCGACCGCCAGGGGATCGGCGACTAGTAGGACTCCGTTAGGTCGGTGCTGATCTGCGGTTTCTGGGCAGGGGATGTTGGCAGGTGGTGCAGATGCCGGTCCAGCACCTCAGGATGTCCTGGAGAGTGTCGAGGACCTGGTAGAGGGTGAGCCCGGCGCGGGGGCTTTTGGGGCCAGACGCTGTTCGGTCAGGAAAGCGTGGGCGGCGGTCGCGAGGGTGACGTGGTGGTGCCAGCCGGCCCAGGAACGGCCCTCGAAGTAGTCCAGGCCCAGGCCGTGCTTGAGTTCGCGGTAGTCGTGCTCGATGCGCCAGCGGATCTTCGCCAGCCGGACCAGGCCGGCGATCGGAGTATCGGCGGGCAGGCCGGACAGCCAGAAGCGGGTCGGGGTGTCCTCACCGGCGAGCCATTCGGCCAGCAGGTGCGCCTGGGGCAGGACGCCGTCCCACCGGCCGTGCCCGGCCACCGCGGCCGCCTTGGCCAACCGGCGCGGACGCACTCCGGCCGGCCGGATCTTGCCCCCCAACGAGTGCGAGACCACCATGGCCGCACCCGCAGCTCTGGCTGCATAAACCCCGCTGTCACCCGATCATGCAGCAGTCCCGCCCGCCTTGGTGACCCATGTTCTGTGAAGGGCTGACACTGATCGACCTCGCGGCGGGCATGAAGCTCCTGGCCGGCAGGGGCGTCAAGTGCCCTAGTAGGCGAGCTGAGTCAGGGGTGACCGGGGCGGTCAGGCCGACGGAGGCCGCGTCGAGGTGCTCAAGGCGAACGGCAGGCCCCTGTGAGGGCGTCGCCCATCCGCCCGGAAGCCCAGAGCCGGATGGCGGGGCCCGGGCCTCAGGCGCCGTTCAAATGGTCAGTGAGTTGTTTGAGACGTTGCCAGGCAGTGGGATCGGCACCGTCGCCGAAGGAGTAGTGGAGTGCGGGGCGTACCGCGCGCCCGAGAGGTACGGGCCGTACAGCCGGGGCGGATTCGGCGGTGGTTCGGCCAATGCTGTGTACCGCGTCGGGGCCGAGAGTGAAGGAAAGCGGGGGCGGAGAGGCTTCGCGGTGGGGCGGAATGGTCAAGTCACGCCGTGCGCAGCGCAGGTGGGTGAGCATCGAGGTCAGGTTGTGCCGGGTGGCGAGGGTCTCGGCCAGCTCGGGCATGGTCTCCAGCGGCGGCGTTTGGTCAGCCGGGTAGCCGACGGCGAGGGTGATGTGTTCCTCGACGCCTGCGGGGGTGTGGGCGATGCGGGTGGTGGCGATGGCTGGGTGGTCGAGGGCACCGACGGCGACCAGCCAGGTGGCGATGGACTTCTGGGCCCGGGCGCGGGCCAGCTCGGTCAGCTGGCGGCGGGACCAAGGCAGGCTGACGGGCTCGGCAGTGGCCCAGCCGGCGGGCGGTGCTCCGGTGAGGGCCTGCCAGGCGGCCTCCAAGGCACCGCCGAGGAGAAGATGTTCGTCGGCAGGGTGAGTGGTGCGCATGGAGAGCAGTAGCTGTCGGCCGCCCTCCCCGTCATCCAAGGCCGGCTGAGTAGTGAAAGCATCAGCCAACTGGGGCGAGGAGTGCCCGGTCTCCGCGGGGGCGAAGCGTCCTTCTCGCCAATGCAGTACGACGCCGGAAAGCCCGTCGTAGTAGCCGCCGGCGGGGGCACGCACGACCCAGCGAGCGGGGAGACCGTCCAGCAGCGTCCGGGTGGGCAGAGTCAGTCGGACACTGGGCGGGGTGATGAGCTGCAACTCGCGTCCGGAGGCGGTAGCGGTCCGCAGAGCATCGGTGAGCCAGGTTGTCGCGGCGACGACGGGGCGGTCTTGGAGCACCACGACAGACTGGTCAGTGAGGACATCGATGGAGAGTGGATCGCCTACCTCCGCAGGGTACGGGCCGTCGTAGCCCCCACCACCCTCGGGTGAGACGGCCACGACGTCGGTGTGTGCGGCACCGGGCGGCCAAGTGATGCCCCCCAAGGCAGCGATCAGACGCCCGCCGATGGACCCGGCCAGTCGCCCGGCCTCCTCAGCTGCCGTTGTCGCCCGTACCTCTGTCCACCACACCGGGGCATCCACGCCTACGTGTGCTCCCAGCAGCCGAGCGGCCTCACCGGGGACTTGCACGAGAACGGGGGCTTCGACGGTCACGAGGGGGCGGCCGTCACTTGAGTGCAGTTGGACGGCGGCGCCCTCCGCAGTGCTGGTCAGGCGCGAGTCGGGGCCGCCCGCGTACAACCCGGCAAGAAGGGTATGGACGTCGGGCATGTTCGGCGTGAGCGAGATGACGTCCTGCGGCACGAAGTTCCTAGGTCAGTGGGGTGAGAGCCGGCCGGGCTCAATCAGCATCCAGCGCATCGAGGGAAGCGGGATCCAAGGACGTCAATGGGGCAGCCGCCAGGTGCTCCTGCCACGTTGCCAGGCGGACCCGATAGGCCACGAAGTCAACGAATCCGTTCTCGACCCAGAACCCTCCACCTCGCTCGAATAGTACGACAAGGGGCTCGAATGGGTCAGGGAGTTCGGGCAGCTTTCCCAGCGAGTCTCGGGAAATCGATGCCCAGTTCAATGCTGCTCGACATAGCCTGGCGGCCAGGGCACCGGGTACATGCTCGTCGATGAAATCATCCAGGCGCTGGCTGAGCCCCTCATCCGCACGCACCGAAGGATCGACTCGCTTGGCAAGGTCAAAGAACGGCCAGCGGTCCGACTGGGAAACGTCAAAGAACGGCCGGTCATCGCCTTTTTGCAGCTCCTGCACCCAGAGGGCAGTTCTGCGAAGATATTCGCGCAGCAGGCGTGCCCGTGACGCGGAATGCTCGAACTCAGCTTCCTCGTCCCGCCAATCAATAGCCAACAGACGATCCACCATCGCTGTCGCACGTTCTTGGTTCATGAAAGCCCCAGTCCCTTCTTCGCCGCATCGACTACTACGTCCAGGTTGGACAGATCGTCCGCGATGGCGACTTCTGGCGGCGTCAGACCCATCTTGGGCCACAGCGCCAGCGTGCCCTTCGCGGTGAGCGGTGCACCTCGGAAGGATATCGGTGCCACATCGTGTGCCCCAACGTGCCCATTACCCCAGTCACGGACCTCCGCCCACGCTGACGGGTGACCCGAAGTAAACGGCATGCCGGCTTCCAGCAGTCGAGCCTCGACATATTCGTGAATGATCATCCCGCGGAAGGAACCCTCGTCTCCCTTCAGCGTCCCCTTCTCGGCCTTGGTCCACAGGTCCGCAATCTCGTCGTAGGCGGCGAAATACACACCCTTCTTGAAGTTTTCAGGACCCGGACCATTGTAAACATCGTGCTTGTCGAGGAAGAGGTTCTGCTTGGCTCTCTCGACTATTGCAGGGTCGATTCCGTAGTTCTCTGCGATCTTTGGGACGTCATCCGTTGTGGCGCGAATACGGGCGTATACCTTGGCGGCCTTTTCATCCGGCGGGAGCAAGTAGTTGACCGGCTCACCGTTGTGCGTACCCCAGTTCTCGCTGCCGTCCGCCCCATGAGGAGCGGCCGGGTCTGGAGGAGTGTCCGGGTGCGGGTGAACATCCGCACCGTCGGCACCATTCTCGGCTGAGCTCGGTGTCTCATCACCCGAATCACCATGATGGGAATCGTGAGCGCCTTCGCCGGCATGGCCATGGCCGTCCTGGTGAGGGAGGTCGTGGTTACTACCCGACGAAGGGTGGTCCGCTCCAGAGCCAGAACCGCCAGGGTCGTGCGTATGTACAGCACTGGTTCCGCCCGGTGTTTCTCCGGGGGGAGGCACAGCATTGCTGTGACCGCCTGTGCTGGGCGCTTCATGGCTCGCCTGCGGCGGCAGGTTCTCGCCCGCGTGAGCAGAACCTTCGTGGGCGCGGGCGCCGGCACCAACCAGTTCGTGGCGGGACGGCACCTGCTCCGGGCGTGGTGCATCGACAGAGGGGGTGCGTTGGCCGGCAGGCGGCTCGTGAGGGGTCGGGTCGGTGTTGGGCTGGCCGTCCTTGCTTAAGAAGAATTGGCCGTCTTCAATGCGAACCTTTGCGCCGTTGCCCAGCTCGATGACGCTGTGCGGGGTGTCCGCGGCGGCGGCCGCGTCGGTGGCAGCGCGCAGTCCGGCGGTCACCTCCGAGAGCTTGGGCAGGGCACGGGCTGCGACGCCGACCGTTTTGCCGGCCGCGCCGATCGGGTCCATGACCTCGCCGACCTTGGCCAGCGTGCCCGCCACCCGCGCGGCCGCTCCGGCCTTGCCGGCTGCCGCCCCGGTCTTGGAGACCGCACCCAGTGGGCCTGAGGCCAGGGTGAGGCCGTTGTAGAACACGGTCCCGACCGCCTTGCCGGGATTGGTGGCCCAGTCGTCCCAGGCCACGAAGGACTTGGCGAACTCCTTGGCGTCTTTGCGGTACGGGGCGTATAGGCGCTGGGTGGGGTTCAGGTCCTTCCGGTCACCGGCGGGATCGACGGCGTAGGACGCCAGGCCCATAGCGATCTTGCCCAGGTCCTCGCGCGCGGCGTCGCCCTCCTCACCGGAACTGAAAAGATTGACCAAGCCCTCTACCGAGCCGGCGGCGTTGTCCCACAGGCTGATTCCGAATTCCTGCAGGTGGTAGTCGATGCCCAACGGAGTGCCCCAATAGTGCTCGGGGCTTCCCCATGGCAGCTTCGGCGCCTCGGTCAGCTGCTCGGCGCTGAAGCCGTAGGCGTTCTTCTGCTTCGGGCTGCCGTCGTTGATGTGCCACCGGGTGCCGTGCACCAGAGCAGTGATCTTGTCGGCGGCAGTGACCCCGGCCTGCTGGAAGGCGGCCACGGCCGCGGTTACCCCGTCCAGCAGCGCCTGATGCTCATCGACCTTGTCCTGGTCATGCCGCCACCCGCCGGATATCGGATCCTGGTCGTCCTTGACCGAGGCCACAAACGCCGACGCCTTCTGCCGCAACGACTCCAGCCGCTGCACGATGACGGCTACCTCATCGGCATAGCCGGCCAGCGCGTCGGCCACCGACTCCAGCTTGCCCGCGACATCACCCGAGGTGTCGTTGACCGCCTGCGTGGTGGCGAACAGCTGCTCCGCCTCGGGCGCCTTATAGGAGGCGTCCAAGTGCTGGAAGCGAGCATGCACCGCATGCCCGTGCCCGCGAATCTCGCGCGCGGCCTGCCGCAGGCGAGTGACCTCGTGCTGCAGCTCAGCCAGATTCCCCGTATAGCTCGGGATCTTCTCCGGGCTGATCACTTTCCACCGCCCGCGTCATGCCCCTTCTTGTGGGCGGTCTTCAGCACTGCGCTCACATCCGGCACCTGCAAGGCAGCATGCTGCGCATTCCACGCCTGCTCCAAGCTCCCGGTGACGTAGGCATTGGTCGCCTCGACCGCGCCGTTGGCCGAGTCACTGGCCCGCAACGGCAGGAACGCCACATCCCGCTCGATCCCCTTGGCGAACTCACCCAGCGCCACCGCCACCAACCCGGTGGCCCGACCGTCCCCGCCACCGGCGCCGTCGTCCCCGAAAGACAGCGTGCCCGCCGCAGTCATCGCCGCCTGCACGCTCTTCCCGTACAAGTCGATGCCGTCATTCATCCCGTCGGCCGACTCGCGCACCTTGGCAATCACCAACCGCACCCCCGCGGGCGCGATATCCCACCCGGTCATTCCCCAGCCCCCGAAACCACTCAGCGAAGCGTTCCCCCGAACGGAAACTATCTTCACACAGCTCACTGACAACCCAAGGGAGACCTGGGTACCAACGTCTTCGTCGCAGCGGTAAGACGGTTGCCGCGCCGAGACTCGATGCCTGTCGAGCGACACGCACGTGACCTCAGTGGGGTGCACACGACCGCGTGGGCTGAAGGGGTGTGAAACGAGGCGCCTCGTGAAGACGGAGCAGCAGGTCGTCGCCGCAACGAGCTTGCCCCAGTTACGCCAGTGACCTGCGCACTGCGTCGACCAGTGATGCCGCGCGCACATCGTCGGAGCCGCTGATGATGTGGTTCATCACGTAGCCGAAGGCGATGCCGTGCTTCGGGTCGGCGAAGGCGAGGGAGCCGCCTCGGCCGGTGTGGCCGAAGGCATTCGGTCCGGTCATGGGGGTGGCCTCGGTGGGGAGCATGTAGCCCGAGCTGAACCGGCTCGGCATCACCATGACCCGGTCCTTGCCGTTGGCTTGTTCCGTGGTCGCCGAGGCGAGGGTTTCCGGGGTGAGCAGGCGCACGCCGTTCACCTCGCCGATCAGGGCGGCGTACATGCGGGCGAGGCTGCGCGCGGTGCCGATGCCGTTGGAGGACGGGATCTCCGCGGCCTGTGCTTCGGGAGAGTTGAAGTCCATCTCGGGTGGGTCGGTGATCGCGAATGCCCTGTTGCTGGGGGAGTTCGGGTCGCGCCAGGCGGCGACCATTTCGCGGAGTTCTTCGGGGATCGACTCCGGAGGCGCGGTGGTGAAGTCTGTCTCCGGCTGCCGGTACACCATGTGGCTAACCCGGTCACGTTCATCCGCCGGCAGCCCGATGAAGAAGTCCAGTCCCAGCGGGACGGCGATATCGTCGGCGAAGAAGCGGCCGGGCGTCCGCCCCGACACTCGGCGGATCACCTCGCCGACCAGCCAGCCGAAGGTCCGGCCGTGGTACCCGTGCGCGGTTCCTGGGTTCCACAGGGGACGCTGAGCGGCCAGTGCGTCCGCCATCGGGTGCCAGGCCAGCGCGTCGGCCAGCGGTACCGGCTGATCCAGTGCCACCAGGCCGGCCTGGTGGGAGAGGAGCCAGCGCACCGGGATGTTCGCCTTGCCGTTCGCTGCGAACTCCGGCCAGTACGAGGCCACCGGAGCGTCCAGGTCCAGCTGGCCGCGCTGGACCAGCAGGTGCGCCGCGGCTGCGGTGGCCCCCTTGGTCGCGGAGTAGACCAGTTGCAGCGTGTCACGCGTCCATGGACGACCGCTGTCAGGGTCGGCGATCCCACCCCACAGGTCAACGACGGGCCGGCCATCCCGGTACACGCACACCGCTGCGCCGATGTCCCTGTGATCGGCGAAGTTCGCCGCAAACGCCTCGCGTACGGGCTCGAATCCGGCTGCGACCTCACCATCGATCGTCGTCATGCCGTCCATCCTGGCACTTTGGCGGTCTGCTCCGAGGGGCGGGCCGGCTCGCGATGCATGAGACGGTGCCGATCAGGCGGCGTCGGGTAGTGCCTGAAGACGGTCTCTGAACTCGCGGACTTCTGGGACGGACTTGTGTGGTTCCAGGCGCGCAGAGAACTCCTTCAAACGGTCATAGGCACGTACGGAGCTGACCTTCTCTTCGAGGAGTTCTGCGCCGTGGTTCGCGGCGTCGAGCGCTCCGTCCAGGTCACCGCCGGCAAGCCGGGCCTCGGCCAGTCGGCTGGACCGTACGGCCTTGTCCCGGGGTGCGGCCTGCTTGACCGAAGCCTCCAGGGAGCTCGTCGCGCGCTCCACTTGTCCGGAGCGCAACAAGATCTTGCCTTCGGTGGATCGCAGCTGTGCCTCGCCGAACCAGTCGAGCCAGTCGGGGTTGTCCTCCGCCGTGTGGCGTTCCCAGAGAGAAGCAGCGCGGTTCAGTGCTGTACCGGCCCTGTGGTGGTCGCCGTCGCGGGACATTGCTTCGGCCTTGTGCAGGTAGAGGAAGGACTGGGTGTAGGGCGACAGTGTTCGAGGAGCGTTGTCGATGGCGGTCGAGATGAGGGCGACCCGATCGGCGGGCCGCCCGGCCTCGGAGACGTGGACGCCCATCTCGGCGAGGATGAAGGCACCGAAGGCGTCGTCTCCAGCGGTACGTGCGCTGCGCAGGGCCCCGACGTAGTAGCGCTGTCCTGCGGACCGCAGCCCGGCGTCGTAGGCCATCCAGCCGGTCAGATGCGACACCCTCGCCGCCAGTGCATAGAGTCGAACGTGGATGTCGTCCGTGTACCGGCCGGTGCTCAGGAGCCCTGTGATCAGAGCGAGGTCGCCGCGTGCCTGCTCCAGGAGTCGGGCGCCTCCGAGTTGGTCATCGAGTGTGCGGAGTGTGCCGATGCGCTGCTCGATCGTCGAGAGCATCGTGTCCGTGACGCGATCTCCGCCGAGCGCGGAGGCGAAGGCCGAGGGCGCCTCGGCCCAGCTCGCTGCCAGTCCCGTCAGCGCGGCGCCTGTGATGGTGAGAAACCCTCGACGGTCCACGCGGCCACTCCCCACCAGATCGGCCAATGCCTCATGGGTACCGGCCTGGTTCCAGGGTGCGGTGAGCCCGGTGACTTCCCATACTGGCAGCCAGCGTGGCCATCCCTCGGCCTGTACGCGTTCGTATGGGACACGCAGCAGGTCAGCGAGCACGCGCTGAGCATCCGCATCCGGTTCTTGTCCCTGCTCCCACTTCCATACGGTCGTCCGGTTGGTCGCCAGCGGGATTCCGAGCGACCTTCCGTGCGCCTGCATGAGCCGGGCGAATTCGGCCTTACCCCATCCACGTGCCTGGCGGACGAAGGTGAACGGGTGGACTGCTAAGGGCTCACCAGGCATGCGATCACTCCCGTCATCTCCACACGAACGTCGTGCGGAAGCTACTTCCCGTGCCGTACCCATGCCCATGCCTGAGTGTGCAAGGGCGTCCTCGAGAGAAACCCCCTGGAAACGTTCCGGGCCCACACGCCACGACCGTTGACTGGACATCAGCCGTCCGAGAGCCGCGCAGAAAACGTCCGCCCTCGGATGGTTCCCAGATCGGCGGCTCCACCCCTGCGCCCCCTGTCGGGAGTGGAGCCGCTCTCCACTCTTCGGAGGCGTCCGCCATGCTCACGCTCGTCACTCGTTTCGTCCTCGCGGGTAAGGAAGAGGAGGTTTCCTCCGCCCGACGTCTGATCATCGATAAGGCGCGTTCGTGGGGCGTCCCGCTGGATGACGAGACGGCTGACGCGGTCCGCCTGGTCGCCTCTGAGCTCATCACCAACGCCGTCGTCCACGGGGAAGGGCCCATCACAGTCGCGCTCTACGACCGGCCGGGCAGCCTGGTAATCGACGTTCTCGACAGCGATCCCGTGGCTGCTCTGAAGGCAAACGGCACCGAAGCCGACGACGAGAGTGGTCGCGGCCTCGCGCTGGTCGGCTTTCTGGCGGTGCGGTCGGGCTGGAATCTTACCGACCGGGGAAAGCGGGTATGGGCGGAGATTGCGCTGCCCAGGCCGGCGCAAGCCGCCTGGACCAGCATTCTGCGCCGGTTATTCGCCGACAGGCCGGGGCCTGAGATCCGAGGCGCGCCGGCTTCGCTCCCCCGGGCGGTCGCGTGATGGGACGGCACACCCTGCACGTGACCCCGCTTCCAGAGACCGATGTGGTTTTCCGGCCCACCCGCCGCGACATCGACCCGGTCACCGGAGAGCCGATCGCGGACCCCCTGTGGGACCGCCATGAGTGGCAGCCGCAGGGAATGTGCTGGCTGTGGTGCGGGCGCGACGACGTCGAGGTCACGTGGATCGGGCCCGTCCGCTCCAGCGGCATGCATGCGTCCCTCTACGCCTGCCGTGCGTGCCTGTACCAACTGGACCAGCGCGTTCTGGAAGCCAACATGCGCGAAGACGCAGGCGTCCTGCCCGCGCATCGCACGTTGGCACCTCCCGACAGGGACCGCCACCGCAGGGCTGCGGCCCATCGTGCCGCCCACTGACAGCCGCCCCCACGTCATCCCACATCTCCCACGGCCGTGGGGGCGGCCCTGCTTCCCGCCGGAACCCCGACGGGAGAACCGAAGAGGAAGGAGCACGAGGTGGCAGAGCGCACCACACCGCCTCCGGCCAGCAGTGGCCTCCTGGTGGCGGTGGAAGAACTGACCGCCGTCCACGACCGGTACGACAGCCTCCGGTCCGACAACGCCGGCAGTTCCGGCGACGCCCCGTGGCCGGGCGGTGACGGCAACCTGCACGACAGCGAGTAGTCCCAGGCGGGGGGCCTGCACGGACCGCCGTGCAGGCCCCCCGCCTGTCAGCAACAAGCGGTCAACCCATTGAGGATTGAGGAGGCAGCGATGGGACACCGGTTGATCAGCGCCATCGAGACAGCGCTCGGCTGGAGCGGAGCAGAGGAACTGGGCAAGGGCTTCGTACGGGGAAGCATGGACGACCCCGCCCTCGTCTCCCGCATCCTGACCCCGAACCGCCTGCTGGACATCGCGATGCGCAGGAGCCTGAGCCGCCCGCAGTTCCGGTGCTTCCAGAAGGGCGAGGAAGTCCACCCGGCCGTCTACTACACCGACAGCGTCAGCCCTCGGGGCCAGAGCATCCCCATGGCAAACATGCGCAGCCTTGGTCGGCTCCTTGAGCAAGGTGCCACGCTCATCCTCGACCAGCTCAATGTCTTCGACCCCACGATGGAAGTCGCATGCCGGGCTCTGCAGTGGTGGTCCCGCGAGCGAGTGCAGGTCAACGCATACCTGACGACCAACGATGCCGCCGGCTTCCCTCTGCACTGGGACGATCACGATGTCGTGATCGTCCAGCTTGCGGGCGAGAAGGAGTGGGAGGTGCGCGCGCCCTCCCGCGAGGTCCCCATGTACCGGGACGCCGACCCCAACAACACCCCGAGCGACGAGATTATCTGGTCCGGCATGATGAGGGCCGGTGACGTCATGCACATCCCCCGCGGCCACTGGCACCAGGCGACCCGGACCGGCAGCGGCTCAGGGAAGAGCCTTCACGTCACGTTCGGCATCACCAAGCGCACCGGCGCGAGTTGGCTTGCGTGGCTGGCCGACTGGTGCCGTGAGCGCGAGATCTTCCGTCATGACCTGGACCGCTGGCACGGAACCGGTGGTGAAGCCCTCACTGCGGCCGCCGCTGAGCTGATCGGCGAACGCTCCCCGGCCGACTTCCTGGCCGCCCACGAGAAGGCGACGACGCTGCCTCGGCACGTGCCGTTCCTCGACGTCCTCGGGCCGCTCGACGCCGTGGCGTGCACGACCCACTTCCCTCCCCAGATCCAAGAGCGCGGCGAGACCGTCGACATCGTGGCCTCGGGGAAGAAGCTCACCCTCACAGCCAAGGCCCTGCCCGCGCTGCGTCTGCTGTTGAGCGGCAGTCCCGTCCCGTTGGCCCAGGCCGCAGCCGTCGTCGGGGCCGAAGCTGCGGAGGTTGCCGAGATCTTGGTGAAGGAGGAGATATGCGCGACCCTGACCCCCGAATTGTCCTCGGGCTACACCGGTCTCGTCACGAACGCCGTCTGCTGACCGGCGCGCTGGACCTTGGCGTCACCGCGCTCGACACCAGCACCAACTACTTCGGCTTCCGCTCACATCAGGTCTTGGCGCAGACCGCCGGCGACCTGCTGCCGAAGTTCGATATCTCCACGAAGGTCGGCTACTTCCCGGGGCCGGGCGGGGCGGAGCACTCCCTGAATCCCGCACGGCTACACGCGGCAGTGGAACAGACGGCCCGGGACCTCGGACGGGAGCCAGACCTGGTGTTCCTGCACAATCCGGAACACTCACTCCACCATGCCGCCCCGGACAACCGGGACGTGCTGGCCCAGGCATGCGCCGCCCTCGACGAGGTCACGGCGAAGGGCCTGTGCGGTGCTTGGGGCGTCGCGACTTGGAATCCCTCTCCGCTGCTGGGCCTGATCGACGCGAGAGCACCAAGGCCGTCCGTCCTGATGATCCGTGCTGGCCTGATGGTAGGGAGCAGAACGCTCGATGCCTCGGATGCCCTTACCGCAGCGTGGGGCCTGGACGACGGCAGGGTGTGGGGCATGAGCCCCTTCGGAGGCAGCACGGACGCCCCGGTGTGGGAAAGGATCGATCCCCGTGTCTTCCTTCAGCCCGGTAGCAGGCTCTCCCGCGTCGAGGCAGCCTTCCGGGTTGCGTACCGCCTCCCGCGGGTCGGCACCATCGCCGTGGGTACGGACGAGCCCGCCCATCTGGGCAAGCTGATCGGCGCCCTGAACGGCGAGGTCGACGAGCAGGCGATCCACCAGTACCGGAGCCTCCTCCGACACCGGTTGCGGAGTCAGCCCGCCTGAAGCTCCGCGACAATTTGCTGCGCCAAGCGGCGTGCGGGCTCTAGCCGCGGGTCCTCGGGGTGCGCATACGGTCCCAGGATCTTCGAGCACACGAACAGCGTCATCAGCTTGCCGTCCCGGCTTTCGAAGTCACGGCTGCGCTCTTGCCGTACGCGATCGGCCAGAGCCGGGACGGCAAGGGAGCTTGCCCACAGCGAGGCAGAGTCCAGCCCTAGCGGCGCGTTCCCCCAGTCCTCCCAGTCGAAGAGGGAGAACGTCGGCGCGGTCATGTTCGCCCAGTTCAGGTCCGCATGGGCCGGCACCCATCGCTCAATCGTCGTGTCGAAGTCGTCGGAGAACACGCCGCGGATGGACTCGGTGACGAGCGCTTGTGTGATGGTGTCGGTGTCCGGCGTGGCGACGCGCCTCGTGTCCTGGGCCGCGAGCGAGTCCAGGGAGGAGTTGAACGCCGTCCACCACTCATCCGGCAACTCTGGATCGTCGCTCAGCACGGCGGTTCCGATGGGCTTTCCGGGCAAGAGCTCGGTCTCGTCGGCCCGCCACATGACAGGCTCGTCCGCGTCCCGCCACACCACGCACCCCTGCCATGCAGGCTGAGCGATACCTTCCAGGCGCGCCGCGGACTCGGTGCCGTTCCACCCCTGGACGCCGATCTTGTCCAGCCCTCGCCTCTCGATCCGCACCCACGAATCGCGGTCCGTCCGCACCCCGACCGATCGGCGTTTGCGTACGACGGTGTCCCGGTTCAGACGTGTCTGAAGCGCTCGCTCTACGTGGTCCAGAACCTCACAAACGGATTCAACCCGCAAGTCAGCGTTACGAGTTGTCGATGTAGAGAGCGCCATACGGGCGACCGTAGCACTGGGACAACCTGGCCCACGCCCATCTCAGCAGCTTCGGCGTGGGGGCGCGCCCCCACGCCGTCTGGCGTCCGAGGCGCCTGCCGGGCGTGTGTTCAGCGGCGCGGAGCACGAGACCGGTGAGTGACCTCGTTGGCTGCGGGTCGCGGTTGCGAGGGCAGCGTGGTGGAGCGCACCTGTGTCGCGTAGCTGCTGCGGGCCTGGGCGGCGAGGGCCCTGGCGCTGGGTGCGGGGCGGTGACCGAGCCGCTGGATGCGCCAGGTCAGGGTCATGGCAGGTGAGCGGGCGTTGTCCAGCGAGCGTTGGCGGGCAGCCTGCTCGATGAGCATGCTTGGCCGGTGGCCGGCGGTTTCGCCGTCGGTGAGCACGGCGGCGAGGGCCGGCCAGGCGGGATCTTCGAGGATTTCCTCCGCGCGCTGGGGCAGGATCGCGCGGATTTGCTGGGCGTGGTGTTCGGCGGTGTGAGTGGGTGAGGTGCGCTGGGCGAGGGCGGCCAGGGGTGCGGCTGCGGCCTGGTCGTAGGCGGCCTGGATGTGCAGCAGGCTCTCGCGGGCGGCCATGACCTGCTGGTCGTGGCGGCGAGCCTGGTGCCAGCGGGCGGCGGCGATGGTGACGAGAACGGCCGCGTCGAGGAACATCGCGAGGGCAGCCCCGTCCTTGGGCGCGGGTACTCGAAGCATCGACCGGACGGCGCCGCGAAGGGCCCGGGCGTGGTGGTGTTCGGCGCGGATGCGGGAGCGGGTGGCGCGTTCGAAGGCTTGGGCGGCCTGGCTGAGCTGGGGCCGGATCTTCTTGGGTGCGAGGACGGGGAGGGCGTCGAGGGCTTCGCCGAAGGCGGCGAGGTGGGCCTGCGCGGCCGCATCGTTCCTGGTCGAGGAGGGTGGGGATGCGTTCGGCTGCGGCGGTGGCCTGGTGCCATGGGTCGGGCTGCCGTCGGCTTCCCGGCTGTTGGCTGGCGGGGTCTGCGTCGGCAGCGGTCAGGCGTTCGCGGATCTTGGGGAAGGACAGGTCAGGGGCGAGCTTGGAGCCGGAGAACCAGATGGGTTGGCCTGCGGCGTTGGTGTCGCCGTCGAGGGCGATCTTGTAGCCGCGGATGTCGCCGGAAGGGAAGCGCTGTACGTCGACGAGGACACCGGTGCCGGCGAGCACGGTGAGGAACTCCTCGGGGTCGGTGGCCACCGCGACAGCGGTACGGGCGGTGGTGCGCAGGCGCTCGCGGGCGGTGGCCTGGTGGCCGGCGCGGTGGGCCTTTTCCTGTTCGGCGCGGGTGGGGCGTTGGGTGGCGGTGCGGTCACCGCGGAGGACGCGGTGGAGGCCGTAGTCGTTCTCCACTGCGGCGAGCTCGCGGTCGGCGGTCAGGTAGTCGTTCCAGTGGCGGGCAGGGCGCAGGTCTGCTCGGACTTTGGTGGCGACGATGTGGATGTGGTCGGGGGCGTGCCGTACGGCGACCCACCGGCAGCCGTCGGGGTCACCGGTGGGGGCGATGCCGGTGGCCGCGACGACGCGGCGGGCGATCTGGTCCCAGTCCTTGTCGCTGAGGCTGCGGTCCTCGGGCGCGGCCCGGAGCGAGCAGTGCCACACGTGCCGCTCGGGAGCCCGGCCGAGCCGCCCGGCCTGCTTGACGTGCAGGTCGAGGTCTTGGGCGAGGAGTTTCTTGGTGGCGTCGAAGTCGGCGGCGCGGCCGGGGTCGGGGGCGAAGCCGTCCCAGGAGGCGACCAGGTGTGGGTCGGCGTGGTCCTTGGCCTTCTTGGTGTCGAACAGGTACCGGATCAGGCCGGCGGTGCTCTTGCCACTGCTGATCTTCGCGATCATGCGGCCGCCTTCGCAGAGACGGCTCGGTTTGCGGCCGCCGCGATGTCGCCGATGGTGGTCCGGACGGTGTTCAGGGTGCGCTCGGCCTGGGCCAGGGTGGCGGCATCCCCAGCGTGTGGATTGCCGCCGGAGTTGAGCACGCGGGCGATCTGGTTGACGTTGTTGCCGATCCTCGCGACCTGGGCGCGGAGGGCGTTGAGCTCGTCGATGTAGTCGTCGACGGGGGTGCGCTGGCCGGGCACGGCGAGATCGCCGTGGACGTAGGCCATGACGGCGGCCCCGACGAGGTAGGCGCCGGTGATGTTCAGTGATTGGGCCTTGGCGCGGATTTTGGTCTTCTCCTCGATGCTGTAGCGGGCGTCCACCCGCTCCTGGCGCTGTCCCTTGCCGTAGGGGCGGCGGTGGGCGACGCGATGCAGGGCTGCCACGTCGGCGGCGCGCGGCAGTGGCGGAGACGCCGCATCAACGGGCTTGTCCTCCTCGGGCACCCCCTGGTGCCCGAGTGCCTGCGCCACCCTTGGGGCGCGGGCTTCCCCGTTGGAGCCGCCCTTGGACGGTCCAACGGCATACCTTGCTGCCGCGTGGATGGTGTGGTTGGTCAGTCGGCTGACGAGATGAGCTCGCGTCGTGTCGGAGTTGTCCGGGCCCGGATCAGTGTCCTGAGGCTTGGGGAGGCCGGTGTGGCGGGGCATGGATCGCTCCTGAGAGAGGGCGGGGAATTCGGCAGAAGGAAGGCGTGCACGGAGAAGCGTTCACGCGTGTCCCCCTTTAAGAGGGGGCACGCGCGTGAACGGTCCGGGGCGTGAACGCCGTGTGCGGTGGCGTGATCGCCTGACCTGGGGTTTCTTGCAGTTCGTGAACGCCGTGATCGGTCCGTGCAGGGGGGCACGCGTACGGTGGGTGTGAACGGTTCCGTGAACGCTTTTTGCGGTCCGGCAGGCGGTTGCAGAGCTGCCTCAGCGGGCGGTCAGTGCGGTGTCCGGCCGGTCACCGAAGTCCGGTCAGTCCCGGTCAGGCCACCGGAACTGACCGGGACTGACCAGGACTGACCGCGGCTGGAAGAGAGCTGACCGCAGGTGCGCCGGATGCGCGCCTGCGGCTTGGTGAGCGGTCGGTTAGACGGTCAAGTCAGGAGACGGCGACCAGGCGGCGGGCCCGGTAAGTGGCCTGCTGACCGCCGCTGGCTCCGCCGGCGGTGCCCTGGGACTTTTCCGCGTGTCCGGCCTGTGCGAGCTGATCCAGCTTGCGGCGGGCCTTCTCCACGTCCGCGCGGCTGGGCTTGGGCTCCTCGGTCAGGTGGGCGGCCAGTTCGCGTGGGGTCAGTCCCTCGGGGCTGGCCTGGAGGAGGGCGAGCGGGTCGAGGGTCTGCTCGACGTAGGAGGTGCCGCGTTGGTGGTTGTGGATGACCGGCAGGGGGCCGATCTCACCGGTCACCATCTTGAGGTGGTGGACCTTGACCGCCGGGTCGCCGGACTCTCCGGCGATGAAGAGCACGCTGCCCGCGCCGGAGGTGAACCACGTCGACCCGTAGACCCGGTCCAGGACAGGGCGCTGGTCACGGGGTGTGTCGCCGGTCCACTTGCGCTGGTGATGCAGCTCCAGGAGCTGGGCACCTTCGCGTAGCGCGTGCTGGCGGGCGTTGTTGTAGGCAATGGCGGCCTCATCCTCGGTCAGGCGGCTGACCGCATCCTTCAGGCTGTCGATCACAACCGTGTCGGCCTGGTGGGCAGCGGCCAGTTCGGCGAGGAGGTGGGGATCCTTGTCGAGCGTGGTGGGCAGCGGGCCGGACCACACCCGAAGCCGGTCGCGCAGCGTCGGCTCATCCTTGGGCCCCAGATGGCGCGCCAGGGCCTTGGCGATCTGCGGTGGTCGGTCCATGGCGAGATAGAGGACGCGCCGGCTCTCGGCGACAGGGAGATCCAGTACGGCGGCGTACACGCCGAGCCGAGCCAGGATGACCTGATGGGCGAGCGTGGTCTTGCCGACACCTGGCGGCCCCACGATCATCAGGCTCTCGCCCGCCGCCCAAGCGGTCTGCTCCGGAGTGCCCCACAGCGGCTCGGTCTCCGCACCGGTATCGGTGACGAACGTCCAACCGTCCGAGACGTACCGGTCCAGACGCGAGGTACCGGCGTTTCGGGCACGCTCACGCTCGGTGCGAAGCGTCTCCTCCAAGGCCGTGTGGAGCTCTTCCGGGTCACTGCCCGGATCGCTTGCGAGCTGGGCGGCGCGCAGACCGGCGCTCTGTACGCGGCGAAGCCGTGCCGTGCGCGCCACGATGTCGGCGTAGTAGCCGGCGCTGCCGGACGCCACGCTTGCGTGCGCCAGCGCGTGGACGGCGCTCGCGCCGCCGACCCGTATGAGGTCGCCCTGGCGCTGGAGCAGGTCGGACACGGCAATGGGGTCGGACGGATTTCCCTGCTGATGGAGCTGGAGCAGAGCGCACCAGATCGTCTCGTGGGCAGGGCGGTAGAAGTCTGTGCCGTCGAGCAGTTCGCGCACGTCGGCGATGCTCTCGGCGTGGTGCATGCAGGTTCCGAGCACGACCCGTTCGGCATCGGCGTCGTGCGGGGGTGCCTGCCCTCCGGCGTCTGCGGGCTCGGGTGACGGACCCGGGAGAGGGGCCGTAGGGTGGGGCACAACAGGTCCTCACCGGTGGTGCGGGGCGGGCAAGGCCCCGCACCACCTCAGGTTCGTTCAACAGTGGGCGATCTCGTGGGACTTCGGACGGCCTTCGGTGTTGGTGCACCGGAGGCCGTTGCCATGTCCGGGATCAGGGCTTCTCATGCGGCCCATCCCCACTGCCGCGGGCCCTGCTCCAGCAGCTGCCGATCGAAGCGGGCGAGCTCGGCCTCGCTGTAGAGCACGCGACGGCCCACCTTCACGCCACGCGGTCCGTACCCCTGGTGTCGCCAGTACCGCACGGTGCTGGCTGCGGTGCGGTAGCGCTCGGCGACCTCGGCGGTGGTCAGGTAGCGGCCCATCTTTCCCTTTCGAGTTGCGAGCAAGTCGATATGCATAGGTGTACCTGACGGGCGGCAATTAGGCAAACGGGAGAGGCTTTGGTTCAATCGGGATAGCGATGGTGAGAGACGGAAGAGAGGGAGGTCGGCATGACCACACCGCCCATCGGTGAAGGGGTACCGCTGCTCTACAGCGAGGGAAACGCGGCCGAGCGGGTAGCCCTGGAGCGCGAGGTCAGAGGGTGGAGCACGACCGAGCTCGCCGCCCGGATGACCGAGGCCGGCGTCCCCATGAACCAGACCGCGGTCTGGCGCATCGAGAACGGCACACCGCGACGGAAGATCACCCTCGACGAGGCCCTCGGCTTCGCCCGCGTCTTCGAGCTACCGCTGGAAGAGCTGATGTCCCCGCCCCAGGAAGGGCTCGACATCGAAGGAAGGCGGTGTGTCCAAGAAGCCGTGGATGCGTTCTACAAGGCTCGCGACGCGCAGGACCACCTGCACCAGGCGGTCGTCCTGGCCGCCGAATACATCCGGGCCCACCCCGACAGCTCGGCCGCGTTCCACAAGCAGTGCCTCCGCCTCGCGGGCGAGGAACGCGACGCTCGCGCTCTCACCCAGTACATCGAGGACGGTGGCTACTACCACCACAACTGACCCGCCCCAAAGGAGAACGACTTGGCGAACATTCAGAAGCGCCCTAACGGCAAATGGCGCGCCCGCTACCGCGACCTCGACGGCAAGGAGCACGCTCGCCACTTCGACCGCAAAGTCGACGCCCAGCGGTGGATCGATGAGGTCACGGCCAGCGTGATCACGGGTCAGTACGTCGACCCGCGGTCGGCCAAGACGCCGTTCAGGGAGTACGCGGAGAAGTGGCGGGCGAGTCAGCCGCACCGGCCCTCGACGGCCAAGGCCGTGGCCCAACACCTGCGTTGCTACGTCTACCCGATCTGGGAGAAGCGGGCTCTCGGCGCCATCAAGCCCGGTGACATACAGACGTGGGTCACCAGCCTGACGACCACTCACAAGCTCGCGGCGAGCACCTCACGGACCGTCTTCAACACGGTCAACTCGGTCTTCCGCGCGGCGGTTCGCGACCGCATGATTCCCCATAACCCGTGTGCGGAGGTGAAGCTGCCCGCCGTGCCCCGGAAGAAGGTGGTGCCCCTGGCGGTCGAGCAAGTGCGGACGCTGGCCGAGGCGGTGCCCGCCCGCTACAAGGGGCTCGTGCTGCTAGGCGCCGCCACCGGACTCCGGCCTGGCGAACTCTTCGGCCTTCAGCTCCAGCACGTCGACCTGCTGCATGCGACCGTCTCGGTCGAGCAGCAGATCCAGCAGACGGCGAAGCACGGGGTGTACGTCGGGCCGCCGAAAACCGCGCGGTCGTATCGCACCGTCCCGCTGCCGAGGGTGGCGGTCGACGCCGTTGAAGCCCACCTGCGGGACTTTCCGGTCGACGGACCGGAAAGCTGGGTCTTCACTGCACCGCAGGGCGGTCCCGTGGTCTACACGCACTTCATGGACGGGGCGTGGCGGCCCGCCTGCGCAAAGGCCGGCATACCGAAGGGCACCGGGCCCCACGCCCTCCGGCACCACTACGCGAGCCTGCTGATCAAGCACGGTGAGTCGGTGAAGACCGTCTCCGAGCGCCTCGGCCACACCAATGCGGCCATGACGCTGAACATCTACACCCACCTGTGGCCCGACTCCGAGGAGCGGACGCGGGCGGCGGTCGACAAGGCGTACGCGGACCGATCCGACACGGGCGCGGAGCAGGCCGCCGAAGCGGCGTAGCCACTCCCCCACGCCACTCCCCCACGCGCTGACCTACGTCAGCACCCTGCGGACTCTGTGCGGACCACAAAGGCCGCCCAACCCACTCCCCCGCAGGTCAGACGGCCTTCCACAAGATCGATCAGACGTTGAAGCGGAACTCCACCACATCCCCATCCTGCATCACATAATCCTTGCCCTCCATGCGCGCCTTGCCTGCCGCGCGGGCTTCGGCCACGGATCCCGTCTCCACCAGGTCGTCGAAGGAGATGACCTCGGCCTTGATGAAGCCCTTTTGGAAGTCGGTGTGGATGACGCCGGCTGCTTCGGGGGCTGTGGCGCCCTTTTTGATGGTCCAGGCGCGGGTTTCCTTGGGGCCGGCGGTGAGGTAGGTCTGGAGGCCGAGGGTGTTGAAGCCTACGTGGGCGAGGGTGGCGAGGCCGGGTTCTTCCTGGCCTACGGACTGGAGGAGTTCGAGGGCTTCTTCCTCGTCGAGTTCGGCGAGGTCGGCTTCCAGTTTGGCGTTGAGGAAGATGGCTTCGGCGGGGGCGACCAGGGCGCGCTGTTCGGCCTTGAAGTCCTCGTCGGTCAGTTCGTCCTCGTCGACGTTGAAGACGTAGAGGAAGGGCTTGGTGGTGAGGAGGTGGAGGTCGTGGAGGAGCTCCTCGTTGCCGGAGCCCTGGACGATGCCCTGCGAGAAGAGGGTGTCGCCCTTTTCCAGGATGGCCTTGGCCTCTTCGACCGCCTTGACCTTCGGGGCGACGTCCTTCTTGATGCGCGACTCCTTCTGGAGGCGCGGCAGGACCTTCTCGATGGTCTGGAGGTCGGCGAGGATCAGCTCGGTGTTGATGGTCTCGATGTCGTCCTTGGGCGAGACCTTGCCGTCGACGTGGACGACGTTCTCGTCCTTGAAGGCGCGGATGACCTGGCAGATCGCGTCGGACTCGCGGATGTTCGCCAGGAACTTGTTGCCCAGGCCCTCGCCCTCGGAGGCGCCGCGGACGATGCCCGCGATGTCGACGAAGTCGACGGTGGCCGGGAGGATCTTCTGGGAGTCGAAGATCTCGGCCAGCTTGGCGAGGCGGGGGTCGGGGACGCCGACGACGCCGACGTTGGGCTCGATGGTGGCGAACGGGTAGTTGGCCGCCAGCACGTCGTTCTTGGTCAGGGCGTTGAACATGGTCGACTTGCCGACATTCGGCAGACCGACGATTCCGATCGTGAGCGACACGGTGGCGACTTCCCGGAGAGGATCGAGTGGACTGGGCGACGGTGCGTACGGCCCGCTGCGGGGCCGGGGCGGCCGTAGGCGCCGTGTGGTCCGTGGGGACCGGTCGTCCAGTCTACGGGGCGCGGGAGCAGGCCGGGCGGGGGCGGGTCCGCGTACGGTGCGTTACGGCCGTGGGGTGATTTGTACGCCGAATGGTCCGGTCAGGTCAGTCAAAACGCGTGTCCTGTAACCGGTTGATCCCACTTGGCGGCCTACCGTTGCCGAGTGGAGCAACACAGAGCGCGCAGCCCCCAGCAGAGTCCGCCCCGGACCGGCCGTCCGGCAGCGGGCCAGGACGCACGGCTCCCCCGCCCCGCGGAGGCCGTGCCGCCGAACGCTCCGGGAGCCCGGGACGCCCGGGACGCCCTGAACGCGGCGGGCACCCCAGGAGCCCCCCGGGCCCCGGGAGCCCCAGGCGCCCCGCGCGGGCCAGGAGCGGGCGGGCTCGGCGCGGAGAGCACGACCGTCTACCGTGTCCGCGCGCGCCGGCGCGGGCCGCTGGCTCCGTTGGGGGCGGCGGTCGAGCGGCTGCCCGCGCCCCGGCTCACGGGCCTGGGCTGCGGCCTGCTCGGCACCCTCGCCCTGTTCGCCTTCGCCTTCTTCGACCGGCTGCTGTTCGACAGCGCGCCCACGCCCTACGGGGTCTTCTTCGTGCTGGTGAGCGTGTGCGCCGGGCTGTGGGTACGGCCGTACGACCTGATCACGGCGCCGGTCGCGCTGCCCATCGCGTATACCGTCGGGACCGTACCGATCAGCCATGACACGGGCGGCTTCGGCGGACTGCTGATGGGCGTCTTCACGGTGCTGGCGACGCAGGCGGGCTGGCTGTACGCCGGGACGCTGGCCTGCGCGCTGATCGTCTTCGTACGCAAGGCGGCGGCCCTGGCGCGGCGGCAGGCCGAGCGGCACGCGGAGCGTAAGGCGGAGCAGCATGCCGCGCGGCACGGTGAGCGGCAGGCCGAGCGGCAGGCGGCTCGTGCGGCGGGCCGGAGACCGGCCGCGGGGAAGAGCGCGGGGAGCGCGCCGGCCGCTGGTGCCACGCCGGAGCGCGGGCGCGGGCGGGGAGAGCAGGGCCCCGGGCCGGGGCAGCGTCCCGGGCTGGCCCAGGGGGCGCGCCGCCCCAGCCGTACGCCCGGGCAGGCCGCCGGCCAGCGGGCGGGTCAGGTCAGGGATCGGCCGGCCAGCCGACCTGCGACGTAGCAGCGCCGGGGCCACCGGGAGCATCGGAAGCTTCCGGGACGGTGGCCGCCGGGCCCGCCGACGCGCCCGCGCCGGCGGGGGCCGCCGCACCGTCCCGGGACGCGGCCCGCGCGGCCATCGCGGCGCCGACGATGCCCGCGTTGTTCTGCAGCTGCGCCGGCACGATCTCCGCCCGGATCCCCTCGATCAGCGGCAGGAACTTCGCCGCCTTGCGGCTCACCCCGCCGCCGATCACGAACAGCCGGGGCGAGAAAAGCATCTCCACGTGGGCGAGGTACTTCTGCACCCGGTGCGCCCACTGCTGCCAGCTCAGTTCCTCGTCGTCCTTGACCTTGGTGGACGCCCGCTTCTCCGCGTCGTGGCCGTGCAGCTCCAGGTGGCCCAGCTCGGTGTTGGGCACGAGCTTGCCGTCGGTGAAGACGGCACTGCCGATGCCGGTACCGAAGGTGAGCACGACGACCGTGCCCCTGCGCCCCCGGCCCGCACCGAAGTGCATCTCGGCCAGGCCCGCCGCGTCCGCGTCGTTGAGGACCGTCACCGGGCAGCCGCCCGTGTCGTCGCCGAGCCGGCCGGCCAGCAGCGCGGCGGCGTTCCGGTCGATCCACGCTTTGTCGACATTGGCCGCCGTACGGGTGACGCCGTCGGTCACCACCCCGGGAAATGTCGCGCCGACCGGCCCCGACCAGCCGAAGTGCTCCACGACCTGCCGGACGCAGTCCGCGACCGCGTCCGGGGTCGACGGATGCGGGGTCAGGACCTTGAACCGCTCGTCCGCCAGGTCACCGCGCTCCAGGTCCACCGGAGCGCCCTTGATGCCCGACCCGCCGATGTCCACACCAAAGACCTTCATGCCTAGAGGCTAGGCGGGGTCGGGCCGGTTCACCCCTCGACTTTCGGGTTCGTTGGATCGGGGTGCGCCCGCCCGGGCGGACCCGGGCGGTGCGCCTCTCAGCTCTCGGTGGCGGCCTTGGCCTCGGAGCGCAGGTCCCGGCGGAGCTCCTTGGGCAGGGAGAAGGTGATGGACTCCTCGGCGGCCTTGACCGTCTCCACGTCCTCGTAGCCGCGCTGGGCGAGCCAGTCCAGTACGCCGTGCACGAGGACCTCGGGGACGGAGGCGCCGGAGGTGAGGCCGACGGTGGTCACGCCCTCCAGCCAGCTCTCGTCGATCTCCTCCGCGCCGTCGACCAGGTGGGCGGCGCGGGCACCGGCGCCGAGGGCGACCTCGACGAGGCGGACCGAGTTCGAGGAGTTCTTGGAGCCGACGACGATGACCAGGTCGGCCTCGGCGCCCATCTGCTTGACGGCGGTCTGGCGGTTCTGCGTGGCGTAGCAGATGTCGTCGCTGGGCGGGGAGAGGAGGTTGGGGTAACGGCCCTTGATGGCGTCGACCGTCTCCATCGTCTCGTCGACCGAGAGGGTGGTCTGGGAGAGCCAGACGACCTTGTCGGGGTCGCGGACCTCGATGTTCGCCACGTCGTCGGGGCCGTCGACCAGGGTGATGTGGTCGGGGGCCTCGCCGCTGGTGCCGATGACCTCTTCGTGGCCCTCGTGGCCGATCAGGAGGATGTCGAAGTCCTCCTTGGCGTACCGGACGGCTTCCTTGTGGACCTTGGTGACCAGCGGGCAGGTGGCGTCGATGGTGGCGAGCTTGCCGCGCTTGGCCTCGTCGTGGACGACCGGGGCGACGCCGTGCGCGGAGAAGATGACGATGTTGCCCTCGGGCACCTCCGCCGTCTCGTCGACGAAGATGGCGCCCTTCTTCTCCAGGGTCTTCACGACGTACTTGTTGTGCACGATCTCGTGGCGCACGTAGACGGGCGCGCCGTACTGTTCCAGGGCTTTCTCGACGGCGATGACGGCACGGTCCACGCCCGCGCAATAGCCGCGGGGCGCGGCGAGCAGGACCCGGCGGCGGTCCTCGCCGCGTGAGACGTCTCCGTCCTGGGCGGTGGCGGGCGACGGGCTGGGCGTAGCAGCAGTCATACGATCCATCGTACGGGCCCGGCTTCGGGGTACGTGATCTGCCGGGGCGCGAGGGAGTGACCGCGGTCGGGGGTTCGCGGAGGTGGCGCGCCGGGCGTGCCCGCCCGCCGAAAGCGTGCCCGCCCCGTTCCTGGCGCGTCCATCCCGCCGCCGGCGCGGTCTTGCCCGAAGCTGGAGGGCAGCCGACGATCATTGTCGGCCCGTACGTCCCCTGCCGAGGTGTCCGTCATGACCGCACCGTCCGAGCCGAACCCGTCCTCCCCGCCGTCCTCCGGCGCGTCCACCGCGCCCGCCGCGCCCGGTGGCGGTGAGCTCCGGCGCACGTTGTCCTTCCGGGACCTGGTCGTCTACGGGCTGCTGTTCATCGCCCCGATGGCGCCGGTCGGGATCTTCGGCACGCTCCAGGCCAAGTCGCACGGGGCGATCACCATCGTCTACCTCGTGGCCACGGTCGCGATGGCCTTCACCGCGTACTCGTACGCGCAGATGGTGCGGGTCGCCCCGCAGGCCGGTTCGGTCTTCACGTACGCGCGGGCCGGGCTCGGCGACGGCGCGGGGTTCATCGCGGGGTGGCTGGCGATGCTCGACTACCTGCTGATCCCGGCGGTGGCGTACCTCTTCTCCGGTATCGCCATGCACGCGCTGGTGCCGTCCGTGCACCAGTGGGTGTGGACGGCGCTGGCGGTGGTCGTCACCACGCTGCTGAACCTGCTGGGAGTACGGACGGCGGCGGTGGCCGGCTTCGTGGTGCTGGCGATGGAGCTCGTGGTGCTGGTGGTGTTCGTGGTGACGGCGGTGTGGGTGCTGGTCACGGAGGGAGCGCAGCGCGGCTGGGCGGAGCCGCTGACCGGGGAGGGGACGTTCTCCACGAGCGCGGTGCTGGCGGCGGTGTCGGTCGCGGTGCTGTCGTACCTGGGGTTCGACGCGATCGCCTCGTTCGCGGAAGAGGCGACGGGGGGCGGGGTACGGGTGGCGCGGGCCGTGCTGACCTGCCTGGTCGTGGCCGGTGTGCTGTTCGCCGTACAGACGTACCTGGCGGCGCTGCTGGCGCCGATGTCGGCGGCCGAGCTGGCGGCGAAGCCCGCCGGGCAGGGCGACGCCTTCTACACGACGGCGGACGCGGCGGCCGGTGAGTGGCTGCAGAAGCTGGTGGCGGCGAGCAAGGCGATCGGCGCGGCCTTCGCGGCGCTGGCGGGGCAGGCGGCGGCCGGGCGGCTGCTGTTCGCGATGGCGCGGGACCGGCGGCTGCCGGGCGCGATGTCCAAGGTGGACGCGGGCAGCGGGGTGCCGCGGCGGGCGCTGCTGGGCGCCGCGGTGGTGACGCTGGTCGCGGCGGTGTGGGCGGCCCGCCGCGACGACGGTCTGGACCACCTCTCCTCGATCGTCAACGTGGGCGCGCTGACCGCGTTCGGGCTGCTGCACGCCTCGGTGATCGGCTGGTTCTGGGTACGCAAGCGGGCCGAGCGGCCGCATGTGGTCAAGCACGTGCTGGTGCCGGTGCTGGGTCTGGGGGTGGTGGTCGCGGTCGTGGTGGAGGCGTCCAGGACCGCGCAGATCGTGGGCGCGGTGTGGCTGGTGGTGGGGCTGGTGGTGCTGGGGGTGCAGTACGGGCGGCGGAGGGGCGGGCCGGCGGCCGGCTGACGTCGCGGCCGGCCGTACGGGCGCGGAGCCGCGCGCCCAGGCGCTGTCGGCGCGGAGCCGCGCGCCCAGGCGCTGTCGGTGGCGGGCTATACGCTCGTGGCATGAGTGTGAGGACGTCTGCGGAGGCGCCGATCCCCGTCGGCGAGGTGTCGCGGCTCATCGGGGGGTGGATCGACCGGCTGGGGGCCGTCTGGGTCGAGGGGCAGATCACCCAGTTGTCCCGGCGGCCGGGCGCCGGCGTGGTCTTCCTGACGCTGCGCGATCCGTCGTACGACATCTCGGTGAGCGTGACGTGCTACCGCCAGGTCTTCGACAAGGTCGCGGACGTGGTCAGCGAGGGCGCGCGCGTCGTCGTGCACGCCAAGCCGGAGTGGTACGCGCCGCGCGGCCAGCTCTCGCTGCGGGCCGCCGAGATCAAGCCGGTGGGCGTCGGTGAGCTGCTGGCGCGGCTGGAGCAGCTGAAGAAGTCCCTCGCCGCCGAGGGCCTGTTCCGGGCCGAGCGCAAGCGCGGGCTGCCGTTCCTGCCGCAGCTGATCGGCCTGGTGTGCGGCCGGGCCAGCGCCGCCGAACGGGACGTCCTGGAGAACGCCCGGCTGCGCTGGCCGGCGGTCCGCTTCGAGGTGCGCAACGTACCGGTGCAGGGCGTGCACGCGGTACCGCAGGTCATCGAGGCGGTCAAGGAGCTGGACGCGCTGCCCGAGGTCGACGTGATCATCGTGGCGCGTGGCGGCGGCAGCGTGGAGGACCTGCTGCCGTTCTCGGACGAGCAGCTGGTACGGGCCGTGGGCGCCGCCCGTACGCCCGTCGTCTCCGCGATCGGCCACGAACCGGACTCCCCGCTGCTGGACCTGGTCGCCGACCTGCGGGCCTCGACCCCGACGGACGCGGCGAAGAAGGTCGTACCGGACGTCGGCGAGGAGTTCGCCCGTATCCAGCAGCTGCGGGAGCGGGCGCTGCGCGCGGTCAGCGGCTATCTGGACCGCGAGGAGCGGGGCCTGGCGGCAGCCCTGAGCCGGCCCTCGATGGAGCGGCCCCACCGGATGGTCGAGGAGCGTGACGACCAGGTCACGGCCCTGCTGGAGCGCGGCCGGCGCACTCTGGGGCACCTGCTGGACCGTGCCGACTCGGAGCTGTCGCACACCCTGGCGCGGGTCGTCGCCCTCTCCCCCAAGGCGACCCTGGAGCGGGGTTACGCGGTGCTCCAGAAGCCGGACGGCTCGGCCGTCCGCTCGCCCGGCGAGGTCGCGCCGGACGAGGAACTGCGCGCCCGGGTCGCCGAGGGCGAGTTCCGGGTACGGGCGTCCGGCGCGCCGTCCGATGTCACACCCCCGGAATAGGGTGGGAAGCATGGCGAAGGCGAAGACGGACGACAGCACGGTGGTGGACGGCGCGGCGGACGCGGCGCAGCCGCAGGATTCCGCGCTCGGGTACGAACAGGCCCGGGACGAGCTGATCGAGGTCGTCCGCAGCCTGGAGGCCGGCGGGACCACCCTGGAGGAGTCCCTCGCGCTGTGGGAGCGCGGCGAGGAGCTGGCGAAGGTCTGCCGCCGCTGGCTGGACGGGGCGCGGGCGCGGCTGGACGCGGCGCTGGCGGAGGAAGAGCCGGACGAGGACACGGCCGAGTAGCGGCCGGACGGCGGTCCGGGCCGAGCAACGGACCGGACCGGACGGCGAACCGGACCGGACAGCGAACCGAGCCGGACGGTGAACCGAGCCGGACAGCGGACCGGGCCCCGGCCGGGCCGGGCAACGGACCGGACCGACCCGCACCGCCCTTCCCGCACCATCCCACGCCGCCCCCTCACCCCTCACCACCCCCACCCCCTTGTGAATCAGGTCACCATTCCCCCGTATTAGTTGAAACTTAATCTACCTTGGTTACAGTTGATGACGAACACGGAAAACCCGACTTACGAGGTGCCCTCATGTCTCTCGCGCTCGACGCCGCCGCCCAGGACCTCCTCTTCCGCGAGGCCCAGACCGCCAACACGTTCACGGACGAGCCGGTGACGGACGAGCAGGTGCAGGCCATCTACGACCTGGTGAAGTTCGCCCCCACGGCCTTCAACCAGTCGCCGCTGCGCATCACCATGGTCCGCTCCACGGACGCCCGTGAGCGCCTGGTGCAGCACGCGATGGGCGCCAACGGCCCGAAGACGCTGAGCGCGCCGCTGACCGTGATCCTCTCCACGGACCTGGACTTCCACGAGAAGCTGCCGACGCTGTTCCCGCACGCCCCCGGCGTCAAGGACATGTTCTTCTCCGAGGCCGCCGCCCGCGAGGTGGCCGGCGTCCAGAATGCGACGCTGCAGGCCGGTTACTTCATCCTCGGCATCCGCGCGGCCGGCCTGGCCGCCGGTCCGATGACCGGCTTCGACTTCGGCGCCGTCGACAAGGAGTTCTTCGGCGACGGCAAGCAGAAGTCCTTCATGGTCATCAACATCGGCAAGCCCGGCGCCGACGCCTTCTTCCCCCGCTCGCCGCGGCTGAGCTTCGACGAGGCCGTCACCACCGTCTGAGCCTCCGCGCCCGTACACGACGAGGCCGCCGCACGCCTGCCGGGTGCGGCGGCCTCGTCGTACGCGGGAAAGGTGCGGCGGCCTGGTCGTACGCGGGCAGCACGCCTGGCGTCAGTCCTTCTTCGACTCCAGCGACGCCGCCAGATCCGCCAGCCGTCCGTACGGGGCGGTGCCGGTGAGGACGGTGGTGACGCCGTCCTCCTCGCGCACCAGCGCGCGGTACTTCTCACCCTTGTAGCGGTCCCACTTCACGCCGCCGACGGCCTGCTTGCCCGCGGCCTTCTCCGCGCCCAGCGTGACGTCCTGGATGAACTTCTTCGCGGGCGCGTCGCTCTGCTCCAGCGCCGCGTACTCCTGCTCCGGGTCGAGGAAGCCCAGGTGCCAGGCGCCGCCCTTGCTGTCCTTGCTCGCCTTGTACGAGACGGAGGTGGCGCGCCAGCCCTCGGGCAGCCCCTTGGGGGCGGCGACCGGGTACGGCGCGGCGCGCCGGGCGGTCGCGAGTTCCACGCGGTAGTCGACCGTCTTGACCGCGTTCACCTCGGCGGTCCTGCTGTCGTTGTGCGGGATGAAGAGATAGATGCCCGCGACGAGGGCGCCGATCACCGCCATCGACAGGACCATGTCCCGAACCGTCTGCTTGCCTCGCATACCTGCCACCTCTCCATGGTCCCCCATGCCCGGCTCCGCGAAGACACGCCCCCTGCCGAAGTCACGCCCCCTGCCATCGGGCCGTCCGCCGCCCGCCCTGGGGCGCCTGCCGCCTGCCGGGCGGGGACACACCCGCATGGCTCCTTGTCGCCGCTCATGCGTAGGGCCCGCTGCTCATTTTGGCGACGTACCGATAAAGTCATAGCCACCCTCACCATTCCGGCCGTCGCCGTACAGAAAGGTGCGCTCGATGACCGAGCATCATCTGCCGTCCCAACTAGAGGTCAGCCCCGAGGCTCCCGACCGCAACCTCGCACTGGAGCTCGTCCGGGTGACCGAGGCCGGAGCCATGGCCTCGGGCCGCTGGGTCGGGCGCGGCGACAAGAACGGCGCCGACGGCGCCGCCGTCAAGGCCATGCGCGCCTTGATCCACACCGTCTCCATGAACGGCGTCGTGGTCATCGGGGAGGGCGAGAAGGACAACGCCCCGATGCTCTACAACGGCGAGCGGGTCGGTGACGGCACCGGAGCCGAGTGCGACGTGGCCGTGGACCCGGTCGACGGGACGACGCTGACCGCCAAGGGCATGGCCAACGCCGTCTCCGTGATGGCCGTCGCCGAGCGCGGCGCGATGTTCGACCCGTCCGCGGTCTTCTACATGGACAAGCTGGCGACCGGCCCCGAGGCCGCCGACTTCGTCGACATCACCGCGCCGGTCGGCGTGAACATCCGCCGGATCGCCAAGGCCAAGAAGTCCGCCGTCGAGGACGTCACCGTCGTCATCCTGGACCGGCCGCGCCACGACGGCCTGGTCAAGGAGGTACGGGAGGCCGGCGCCCGGATCAAGTTCATCTCGGACGGCGACGTGGCCGGCGCGATCATGGCGGCCCGCGAGGGCACCGGCGTCGACCTGCTGCTGGGCATCGGCGGTACGCCGGAGGGCATCATCGCCGCGTGCGCGCTGAAGTGCCTGGGCGGCACCCTTCAGGCCAAGTTGTGGCCGAAGGACGACGAGGAGCGGCAGCGGGCGATCGACGCCGGGCACGACCTGGACAAGGTGCTGCAGACCGACGACCTGGTCCGCGGCGACAACGTCTTCTTCGTCGCCACCGGGATCACCGACGGCGACCTGCTGCGCGGGGTGCGCTACCGCGCCGAGACCGCCACCACCTCGTCGCTGGTGATGCGGTCGAAGTCCGGCACGATCCGCCGGGTCGACTCCGAGCACCGGCTCTCCAAGCTGCGTGCGTACAGCTCGGTCGACTTCGAGCGTCCCAACTAGGCCGCGACCTGCACAAACGCTCGGGCCGGGACTCCGCCGTCTTGTTCGGCGGGGCCCCGGCCCGTCACGCGTGCCGGCCGCACCGGCCGCTCAACCGGCGGCCTGCATACGGGCCGTGCGCGGCAACTCGCTCTCCCGGCGCCGGCGGCGGGCCAGGACGACCCGGCGCTCGGCGGCGGTCAGGCCGCCCCACACTCCGTAGGGCTCCGGCTGCATGAGGGCGTGCTCCCGGCACTCGATCATCACCGGGCAGCGGGCACAGACCCGCTTGGCGGCTTCCTCCCTCGCCAGGCGCGCGGCGGTCGGTTCCTTGGACGGTGCGAAGAACAGGCCCGCCTCGTCACGGCGGCACACCGCCTCCGCGTGCCAGGGACCGGCCTCTTCGCGAGAGGGAACCCGCTGGGGCGGAACAACTGCGGTGTCCTGCAGAGGCTGATGCGGTAGCAGCACGGTCTACTCCTGACGACGGCTTCGGCGAAGAGTCACCCTTGCCCGTCTCGCTGCGCACGACTTTTCGCACCCCGCAGCCGTACGAGAGACGATGCACCAGCCCTACCCGCTGTACGCGTGCTTATGCACACGGTTGCGAACGGCCGCCGAGCAGTGCGGACGCGCCGCGGAAACACCGCCTCCGGGCCGGGGCACCGCCGTCGCGCCGCCGGCCCGTCGGCCCGTCAGTCGCGGGGGCCGCCGTGCCACCGCGCGTGCCGCTCGCGCCGCTCGTCCCGGCGGTGTTCGAACCGCTCCCGACGCCGGTCGTACCGGTCCCAGCGCTCGTCGCTCCGCTGCTCCTGCCACGCGCGCCGGGCGCCCCGCAGGTCGTCGCGCAGGTCGCGCAGCCACTTGCCGCGCTTGGGCTTCGCCTCGACGCTGCCGAGCACCGCGTAGCCGTTGACGACGACGACCGGCGCTTCGGTGTCCACCGACTCGTTGGTCTCGACCTCGAAGGCGCCGAGCACGCCGGAACCGCTGCTGCGCAGGGTGACGTTCTCCGGCACCCGGATCTCCACGCTGCCGAAGATCGCGGTGACGTTGATCTGGACCCGCTGCTGCTGGAAGATCCCCTCGGTCAGGTCGATCTCCACGCTGCCGAAGACCGCGACGGCGTTGATCCGGCCGGGCACCCGCCAGCGGCCCTTGCGGGTCGAGGCGCTGAAGATCGCGACCATGGTCTGGTCCGGCAGCGCGCCGCCCGGCTCCGCCTCGTACGCGGTGGCCGCGGGGCGGGGGGCGCCGCCCTCGGCGGGCAGATCCCGTATCAGCGGCTCCAGTTCCCCCATCGTCTTGGCGCGGTAGACCAGGTCGATGCGTTCGGAGTGCTCCTCGGCGTCCAGCCGCCCCACCGCCAGCGCCTCGCGCAGGATCTCCGCGATCCGGTCCCGGTCGGCGTCGGAGGCCCTCAGCTCGGCCTCGGCCACGGGCTTGGTCAGGTTCACCGGCTGCTGGGCTCGCTTGGCGAGCGGCGATTCGTCCACAGGGGGCAGCCTACCGAAACGCGATAGATCGCGACTAGGGGATGAACGGCCCCGAAACCGTTCCGAGTGAGCCTTACCTCACAGCGGCGACCGCGAGCGGGGGTTCTACGCTGGTCAGGCGCTGCCGCAGCCGTCAGCCGAAATCCACCGCCGAGTGAGGAATGGCCCCTGATGTCCCCCGTCTCCCACCCAGACCGCCCGGCATTTGCCTATACCGACCTGCTCCCCGTAGGCGAGGACAACACCCCCTACCGCCTGATCACTTCGGAGGGTGTGAGCACCTTCGAGGCCGACGGGCGCACGTTCCTCAAGGTCGAGCCGGAGGCGCTGCGCAAGCTGGCCGCCGAGGCGATGCACGACATCTCGCACTATCTGCGGCCGGCCCACCTCGCGCAGCTGCGCCGCATCCTGGACGACCCCGAGGCCTCCGCCAACGACCGCTTCGTGGCGCTGGACCTGCTGAAGAACGCGAACATCGCGGCGGCGGGCGTACTGCCGATGTGCCAGGACACCGGCACCGCGATCGTCATGGGCAAGCGCGGGCAGAACGTGCTGACCCAGGGCCGCGACGAGGAAGCCCTGTCCCGCGGCATCTATGACGCGTACACGCAGCTGAACCTGCGGTACTCCCAGATGGCCCCGCTGACCATGTGGGACGAGAAGAACACCGGCTCCAACCTGCCGGCGCAGATCGAGCTGTACGCCACCGACGGGGACGCGTACAAGTTCCTGTTCATGGCCAAGGGCGGCGGCAGCGCCAACAAGTCCTTCCTCTTCCAGGAGACGAAGGCCGTGCTCAACGAGGCGAGCATGATGAAGTTCCTGGAGCAGAAGATCCGATCGCTGGGCACGGCCGCGTGCCCGCCGTACCACCTGGCGATCGTCGTCGGCGGCACCAGCGCCGAGTACGCGCTGAAGACCGCGAAGTACGCCTCCGCGCACTACCTGGACGAGCTGCCCGCCGAGGGCTCCCCCACCGGCCACGGCTTCCGGGACAAGGAGCTGGAGGAGAAGGTCTTCGAGCTGACGCAGAAGATCGGCATCGGCGCGCAGTTCGGCGGCAAGTACTTCTGCCACGACGTACGCGTGGTCCGCCTGCCCCGGCACGGCGCGTCCTGCCCGGTCGCCATCGCGGTGTCCTGCTCCGCGGACCGCCAGGCGGTGGCGAAGATCACCGCCGAGGGCGTCTTCCTGGAGCAGCTGGAGAAGGACCCGGCGCGCTTCCTCCCGGAGACGACCGAGGAGGAGCTGACCGAGGGCGCGGGCCCGGACCTCGACGCCGTACGCGTCGACCTGAACCAGCCGATGGACGCCATCCTGGCCGAGCTGACCAAGCACCCGGTCAAGACCCGCCTCTCGCTCACCGGCACGCTGGTGGTCGCCCGCGACATCGCGCACGCGAAGATCAAGGAGCGGCTGGACGCGGGCGAGGAGATGCCCGAGTACCTGAAGAACCACCCGGTGTACTACGCGGGCCCGGCGAAGACCCCCGAGGGCTACGCGTCCGGCTCCTTCGGCCCGACCACGGCCGGCCGGATGGACGCGTACGTCGAGCAGTTCCAGGCGGCGGGCGGCTCGAAGGTCATGCTGGCCAAGGGCAACCGCTCCCAGCAGGTCACCGACGCGTGCGCCGCGCACGGCGGCTTCTACCTGGGCTCGATCGGCGGCCCGGCGGCCCGCCTGGCGCAGGACTGCATCAAGAAGGTCGAGGTCCTCGAATACGAGGAGCTGGGCATGGAGGCGGTCTGGCGGATCGAGGTGGAGGACTTCCCGGCGTTCATCGTCGTGGACGACAAGGGCAACGACTTCTTCCAGGACCCGGCGCCCGCTCCGACGTTCACCAGCATTCCGGTGCGGACCGCCTGACGGCCGCGCCGCCCCGGACGGCCGTACGCTCCGCGCGTACCGCCTGACGGACGAAACGTGCCGGTGCCCGGGAACAGAATCACGGTTCCCGGGCACTGACACAGGTATGAGCGACAACGGCCTGAGCGGCGAGAACGGCGAGTACCGGACCGAGCACGACTCGATGGGCGAGGTGAAGGTGCCCGCCCGGGCGAAGTGGCGGGCGCAGACCCAGCGCGCGGTGGAGAACTTCCCGGTCTCCGGGCAGCGCCTGGAGCGGGCGCACATCGAGGCGCTGGCCCGGATCAAGGCCGCGGCGGCCAAGGTGAACGCCGAGCTGGGGGTGGTGGACGAGGACATCGCGCGGGCGGTCCAGGAGGCCGCGGCCGAGGTCGCCGACGGCCGCTGGGACGACCACTTCCCCGTCGACGTCTTCCAGACCGGCTCCGGCACGTCCTCCAACATGAACACCAACGAGGTGCTGGCGACCCTCGCCACCGAGCGGCTGGGCCGTGCCGTGCACCCGAACGACCACGTCAACGCCTCCCAGTCGTCCAACGACGTCTTCCCCTCCTCGATCCACATCGCGGCGACCGCGGCCGTCACCCACGACCTGATCCCCGCGCTGGAGCACCTGGCGGCCGCCCTGGAGCGCAAGGCGGAGGAGTTCAAGGAGGTCGTGAAGTCGGGCCGTACCCACCTCATGGACGCCACGCCCGTCACCCTCGGCCAGGAGTTCGGCGGCTTCGCGGCGCAGGTCCGCTACGGGGTGGAGCGGCTGCGCTCGGCGCTGCCGCGGCTGGCCGAACTGCCGCTGGGCGGTACGGCGGTGGGCACCGGCATCAACACCCCGCCCGGCTTCCCCGCCGCGGTGATCGCCGAGGTGGCGCGGACGACGGGGCTGCCGCTGACCGAGGCGCGCAACCACTTCGAGGCGCAGGGCGCGCGGGACGCGGTCGTGGAGACCAGCGGACAGCTGCGCACCATCGGCGTCGGCCTGACGAAGATCGCCAACGATCTGCGGTGGATGTCCTCGGGGCCGCGCACCGGCCTCGCCGAGATCAACCTGCCCGACCTCCAGCCCGGTTCGTCGATCATGCCGGGCAAGGTCAACCCGGTCATCCCGGAGGCGGTGCTGATGGTGGCCGCGCAGGTCACCGGCAACGACGCGACGGTGGCCGCGGCGGGCGCGGCCGGCAACTTCGAGCTGAACGTGATGCTGCCGGTCATCGCGAAGAACGTGCTGGAGTCGGTACGGCTGCTGGCCAACGTCTCGCGGCTGCTGGCGGACCGTACGGTCGACGGGATCACCGCGAATGCCGAACGGGCCCGTGAGTACGCGGAGTCGTCGCCCTCGGTCGTCACCCCGCTCAACAAGTACATCGGGTACGAGGAGGCCGCCAAGGTCGCCAAGAAGTCGCTGGCCGAGCGCAAGACGATCCGCGAGGTGGTCATCGAGTCCGGCTACGTCGGCCAGGGGCTGCTGACGGAGGAGCAGTTGGACGAGGCGCTGGACGTACTGCGCATGACACATCCGTAACGGTCCGTGCGGCTTCCGTCACAGCCAGGGCACCGGCGCGCCACTAAGATCTGCGCATGACAGCGGACATGGTGGAGACGAGGAAGGGCGCCGCCGGGGCGAAGGGCAGGCGGGCCGCCGCGGACGGGCCGGGGCGCTGGGCGCCCGGGGACCAGATCCTGTGGCGTTACCGCGACAACGCCGGTGACGGTATCCACATCTGCCGTCCGATGACCGTCGTACAGGACACCGACGAGCTGCTCGCGGTGTGGATGGCCCCCGGGACGCCCTGCGTCAAGCCGGTGCTGGCCGACGGGACGCCCGTCCACCGCGAGCCGCTCGCCAGCCGCTACACCAAGCCGCGGCGCACCACCCGTGACCAGTGGTTCGGCACCGGGGTGCTGAAGCTGGCCCGGCCGCACGACCCCTGGTCGGTGTGGCTCTTCTGGGAGCCCGGCTGGCACTTCAAGAACTGGTACGTGAACCTGGAGGAGCCGCGGCGCCGTTGGGCGGGCGGCATCGACTCCCAGGACCACTTCCTGGACATCTGCGTCTACCCGGACCGGCATTGGGAGTGGCGCGACGAGGACGAGTTCGCGCAGGCGCAGCGGGACGGGCTGATGCCGTCCGCGCTGGCGGCGGACGTACGGGCGGCGGGCCGCGCGGCGGTCGAGCACATCGCCGCGTGGGGGGTGCCGTTCGGGTCCGGGTGGGAGGACTGGCGGCCGGACCCGGCGTGGGAGGTGCCGGGGCTGCCGGAGGACTGGGACCGGGCCGGGCCCGGCGCGCGGGAGTGAACGGGACGCCCGCCGGACGGGCCGGTCGCACGGGGCGGCTCCGGGCGCACCGGTGAGCGGGAAAGGGCGCGGCGTGGCGTGCGAGTGAGCCCCCTTGATGCGCCCCTGGGGATCAACCGTAGGATCGTCCTCCACAAGACTGCACAGGCGTAACTCAAGACTGCACGGAACTGCACGGACGTGGCTCCCGAGGCGGAGCCCCGAACTTGACCGCGGTCGCAGGAGAGGCGAGGTCGTGAGCGCTGAAGGCTACGACGGATATGAGGGCCTGAACGGGTTAGTCCTGGACCGGGCGGGTCAGGCGGAGGCGTTCGACGCGATCGGCGACCGCTACGACGAGGCCTTCCCCCACAAGGACGGTCAGCTGGCGGCCGGCGCCCGGCTGGCGGCCGCGCTGCCCGCCGGGTCGCGGGTGCTGGACGTCGGCTGCGGTACGGGCGTGCCGACGGCGCGTCAGCTGGCCGACGCGGGCCACACGGTCGTCGGTGTGGACCTCTCCCCCTCCATGGTCGCGCTGGCCCGGGACAACGTCCCGGCGGCACGGTTCCACCGGCTGGACGTCGCCGACCTGCGCGACGAACGGCTCGGCGGGCCGGGCTCCTTCGACGGGGCCGTCGCCTTCTTCTCGCTGCTGATGCTGCCCCGCGCGGAGATCCCGTACACCCTGCGGATGCTGCACGGCCTGCTGCGGCCCGGCGGGCTGCTGGCCCTGTCGATGGTCGAGGCCGATCTGGACCACTGCCCGATTCCGTTCCTGGGCAGCACGATCCGGGTATCGGGTTACCTGCGGGACGACTTGCGCCAGGTCGTGCACGACGCGGGCTTCGAAGTCACCGGGGAGGACTCGTATGCGTATGCCCCGGCCAGTACGGACACCCCACCCGAGATCCAGCTCTTCCTGCACCTGCGACGCGCTTGAGACGCGGCGCGCCACGCGCGCAGCCCCGGACGGATGGAATCCCACGCGTGACGGAGCACCCGACCTCCCACGAACCGCGACAGGCGGTCCCGCCTGCCGCGTCCCCGGCGGCCCCGGACCGGGGCCTGCCCGGGCCGGCGCCGTACGCGGCGGCCGCCGAGCCCCGCGGTCTCCCGGGGCAGCCCACGGCCGGCGGGCCGGCCGAGGTGGCTGACATGTCTGCCGCGGCCCCGCGCGGTGACGATTCTGCTGCGTGCGCCGCGGACGGCGGCCCGGCGGACGCCGGGGCCGGGCGGCCCCGGCCGCGCCCCGAGGAGACTCCCGGGGTGCCGCCGCCCGCCGCACCGCACAGCGTCCCGGTGGAGACCGGCGCGCGCGGTACGGCGGCCGGGCGCGCCCCCGAGCAGGCCGGCGGCCCGGACGCGCCGCCCGCCCGTTCCGCGCACCCCGCGCAGCCCGCCGAGAGCGCCGAGCTGCTGGCGGCGCGTCAGGCGGGCGGCGACCGGCTGCGCTTCATCGGCGCGGCCACCCGGCGGATCGCCCGCGGCATAGACCTCGACGAGATCGTGCTGGGGCTGTGCCGGGCGACGGTGCCGACGTTCGCCGACGCGATCCTGGTCTACCTGCGCGATCCGCTGCCGGTGGGTGACGAGCGGCCGACCGGCCCGGTGGTACTGCGGCTGCGCCGTACCGACCGGATTCCCGAGGAGCCGGACACCAACGGCGGGCGGCTGCCGATGCTGCCCGCGCAGCCGGACCTGAGCCCGGCGATGGGCGGCAGCGCCGCTGAGCTGTCCGAGGTGCTGCCGGGCGGGCCGCTGGCGGAGGTGCTGCGGGGCGTGCGGCCGCTGTTCGGCGAGGTGCAGGCGGCGCGTGCCGCGCTGCCCGAGCTGCTCGGTCCGCTCACGCACCTGCCGGCCGGGCACCGGGTGATCCTCGCGCCGCTGCGCGGCCGCCGCCGGGTGATCGGCGCGGCGGTCTTCCTGCGCCGCCCGGACCGCCCGGCCTTCGAGGCGGACGACCTGCTGGTGGCGGCGCAGCTGGCCACGCACACGGCGCTGGGCGTGGACAAGGCGGTGCTGTACGGGCGCGAGGCGTACATCGCGGACGCGCTGCAGCGCACGATGCTGCCGGACTCGCTGCCGCAGCCCACCGGCGTCCGGCTGGCCAGCCGCTATCTGCCGGCCGCCGAGACGGCGCGGGTGGGCGGCGACTGGTACGACGCGATCCCGCTGCCCGGCAGCCGGGTGGCGCTGGTCGTCGGTGACGTGATGGGCCACTCGATGACCTCGGCGGCGATCATGGGCCAGCTGCGGACCACCGCGCAGACCCTCGCCGGGCTGGACCTGCCGCCGCAGGAGGTGCTGCACCACCTCGACGAGCAGGCGCAGCGGCTCGGTTCGGACCGGATGGCGACGTGCCTGTACGCGGTCTACGACCCGGTGGCGCACCGCATCATGGTCGCCAACGCCGGGCACCCGCCGCCCGTGATGCTGCACCGCGGCGGGCGCGCGGAGGTGCTGCGGGTGCCGCCGGGCGCGCCGATCGGTGTGGGCGGGGTGGACTTCGAGGCGGTGGAGCTGGACGCGCCGGCGGGCGCCACGCTCGTGCTGTACACGGACGGCCTGGTGGAGTCCCGGATCCGGGACGTGTGGACCGGCATCGAGCAGCTGCGGGAGCGGCTGACCGAGACGGCCCGGCTGACCGGGCCGAACCCGCCGCCGCTGGAGCCCCTGTGCGACGAGGTGCTGGACATGCTCGGTCCCGGTGACCGGGACGACGACATCGCGCTGCTGGCGGCCCGCTTCGACGGGATCGCGCCGAGCGACGTCGCGTACTGGTACCTGGACCCGAAGGCGCAGACCGCCGGGCAGGCGCGCCGGCTGGCCCGCAGGGCGCTGTCCCGGTGGGGCCTGGAGGAGCTGACCGACCAGCTGGAGCTGCTGGTCAGCGAGGTGGTGACGAACGCGGTGCGGTACGCGGAGCGGCCGATCACGCTGCGGCTGCTGCGCACGGACGTGCTGCGCTGCGAGGTCGGTGACGACGTGCCGCAGCTGCCCCGGCTGCGGCAGGCCCGGCCGTCCGACGAGGGCGGACGCGGCCTGTACCTGGTCAACCGGATGGCCCGGCGCTGGGGCGCGACGCGCCTGAGCACGGGCAAGGTGGTGTGGTTCGAGCTGTCCATGCCGTTCGGGGGCGTCTCGTAGGCAGCGGTCCGAGCCCGTCGTCGTACGCGGCCGCCGGGGCGCCACGGGGCGTACCGGCGGCCGGACTTCGTCTCGAACCGGACGGCGTCCAACGGTTGCCGACACCGCGTCGGCGGAGTTGACTTCTCGGTGGACAGGGACTGACGACCCCACCACCGGGAGGCGCTCCGCCATGACCAGCTCCGCGCACGACGTCCCGCGTACGACGACCAACGCCGGCGTCCCGGTCGAGAGCGACGAGTACTCGCTCTCGGTGGGCTCCGACGGTCCGCTGCTGCTCCAGGACCACTACCTCATCGAGAAGATGGCCCAGTTCAACCGGGAACGGGTGCCGGAGCGGGTGGTGCACGCCAAGGGCAGCGGGGCGTACGGGTTCTTCGAAGTGACCAACGACGTCAGCCAGTTCACCAAGGCGGACCTCTTCCAGCCGGGGCGGCGCACGGAGATGCTGGCCCGCTTCTCGACGGTCGCGGGCGAGCAGGGTTCGCCGGACACCTGGCGTGATCCGCGCGGCTTCGCGCTGAAGTTCTACACCGAGTACGGCAACTACGACCTGGTGGGCAACAACACGCCCATCTTCTTCGTGCGGGATCCGAGCAAGTTCCAGGACTTCATCCGTTCGCAGAAGCGGCGCCCGGACAGCGGGGTGCGCGACCACGACATGCAGTGGGACTTCTGGACGCTGTCGCCGGAGACGGCGCACATGGTCACCTGGCTGATGGGCGACCGGGGCATCCCGAAGACGTACCGGCACATGAACGGTTACGGCTCGCACACGTACATGTGGGTCAACGGCGGCGGCGAGCGGTTCTGGATCAAGTACCACATCAAGACCGACCAGGGCATCGACTTCCTGACGCAGGAGGAGGCGGACCGGCTCGCGGGTGAGGACGGTGACCTGCACCGGCGCGATCTGTACGAGTCGATCGCGGCCGGGGACGCGCCGTCGTGGACGATGTACGTCCAGGTGATGCCGTTCGACGACGCGCCGGACTACCGCTTCAACCCGTTCGACCTGACGAAGGTGTGGCCGCACGGTGACTATCCGCTGATCGAGGTCGGCCGGATGACGCTGGACCGCAATCCGCAGGACTTCTTCGTCCACATCGAGCAGGCGGCGTTCGAGCCGTCCAACATGGTGCCGGGCATCGGCCCGTCGCCGGACAAGATGCTGCTGGGCCGGCTGTTCTCCTACCCGGACACCCACCGCTACCGCATCGGCCCGAACTACGCGCAGCTGCCGCCCAACCGCCCGCACTCGGTGGTCACCTCCTACGCGAAGGACGGGCCGATGCGCTACGAGCCGTCCCGTGCGGCGGCGGTGTACGCGCCGAACTCGTACGGCGGTCCGGCGGCCGACACCCAGAACTTCGGCGACCCGGCGGGCTGGCACGCGGCGGGCGAGATGGTGCGCGAGGCGTACAAGCTGCGCCGTGACGACGACGACTGGAGCCAGGCGGGCACCCAGGTACGCCAGGTGCTGGACGACGCGGCGCGCGGGCGGCTGGTCGACAACGTGGCCGGGCACCTGTCGAAGGGCGTGAGCCGGCCGGTGCTGCTGCGCGCCCTCCAGTACTGGCGCAACGTGGACAAGGCGCTCGGCGACCGGATCGCCGCGCGCTTCAACGGCGGCTGAGCCGCGCGGCCCGGGCGCCGTGCGAAAGGGCCGTGGGGGCCCCCCGGGGCGGGGGCGCCGGCCCCGGGGGGGGGGGGGCGGCGGGCGCGCGCGGGGGGCGGGCGCGCCCCGGGCGCGGGGGGGGGCGGGGGCCGCCGGGACCG